>NZ_JAHLQI010000009.1 GCF_018918345.1 Butyricicoccus intestinisimiae | reverse complement strand
ATCATCCGGATTGATGATTGCTGCCATAGAAGCGCGGTCCAGAGTTCCGTCCGGCTTTACTGCAACCTTACCAGAAGTATCCGGAACCTGCTTTACGCATACGATAACTTTCATGATTCAGTTTCCTCCCTATCTTACTTGCCGAGTACGTTGTTAGCGATTACCATGCGCTGTACCTGAGAAGTGCCTTCGTAGATCTCAGTGATCTTCGCATCACGCATCATACGCTCCATCGGGTACTCACGGATGTAGCCGTAACCGCCGAAGATCTGGAGAGCCTTGGTGGTAACGTCCATAGCGGTCTCAGCAGCAAACAGCTTAGCCATAGCAGCTTCCTTGTTGTACGGCAGGCCGTTATCCTTGTTGAATGCAGCACGGCGAACCAGCAGACGAGCAGCGTCTACCTGAGTCTCCATGTCAGCGATCATCCACTGCAGACCCTGGAACTTGGACAGCGTCTTACCGAACTGTACACGCTCCTTCATGTAAGCAATAGCCTGATCCAGTGCACCCTGTGCGATGCCCAGTGCCTGAGAAGCGATGCCGATACGGCCGCCGTCCAGGGTGGTCATAGCGATCTTGAAGCCCTGGCCTTCTCTGCCCAGCAGACGGTCTGCCGGAAGAACCATATCTTCAAATACCAGCTCAGCAGTCTGGGAGCCGCGGATACCCATCTTATGCTCGATCTTGCCGATGGAGAATCCCGGATCGTCCTTATCAACGATAAATGCAGAAATACCATGATTTCTTGCAGCCTTATCGGTCATAGCAAAAATTACATAGGTGTCAGCAATGCCGCCGCCGGTGATAAATACCTTGGAGCCATTGATGACATAAGAGCCGTCTTCCTGCTTTACAGCAACAGTCTGCTGTGCTGCAGAGTCAGTGCCGGCATTCGGCTCGGTCAGACCAAACGCACCGGTCTTGTGACCGTCGATCAGCGGACGCAGCCACTTCTCCTTCTGCTCAGCGGTGCCGTACTTGAAAATCGGCCAAGCGCCCAGTGTTGCGTGAGAAGAAATAATACAGCCGGTGGTGCCGCAGAAGCGGGATGCTTCTTCGATAGCGATAGAGTAGCAGATGGTGTCGCCGCCGGAGCCGCCCAGTTCCTTCGGGAACTGAATGCCCATCAGGCCGTACTTACGCATCTTTTCTACGGTTTCAAACGGATAACGCTCTTCAGCGTCGATCTCAGCAGCGATCGGCTCAACTTCGTTTACAGCGAACTCACGGCACATCTTCTGAACCAGTGCCTGTTCTTTTGTAAGCCTAAAATCCATACCAGTAAACCTCCCAAAAAATATCAATTCCATGTGAAATCTGCAAACGCACATTTTGCTGATCTGGCTTTCGGCTAAAAGTACGGTGCACCTTCAGGAATGCGGGTTAATCTATGTGCATGCGCACATGCACACGTTTATATTATAGCGATTCCGAAATCTTTGTCAAGAAATTCACGCACTTTTTTTGAACACTTTTTATAATTTACCAAGAATTTACTCAGTTTTTTCACACGTTTTGCACGCAATTTTTACAACACTATAATATTTATAGAAAATATACACTTTGTGTTCAAATGAAATTTTTAACGAAGGGGAAAAGAATCGCTAAGACGAAAAAGAGAGCAGCCCCGTTTGGGCGGCTCTCTGGCTTTGTTATTCTCACAGCTGCTCGCACTGCTGCATCCACAGGGCGCTGACCGCATCCGACGGCATGCGCCAGTCTCCGCGCGGGGACAGCGTGACCGTACCGACCTTCGGGCCGTCCGGCAGACAGGAACGCTTAAATTGCTGGATAAAGAACCGGCGAACAAACGTCGTCAGCCATTTCTTAATTGTTGCATCGTCATAGATGCCGGCGAACGCATGCTTTGCCAGACGATAGATCTTCTTCGGCTCCATGCCAAATCGCAGCAGATAATACAGATAGAAGTCGTGCAGTTCATACGGGCCGACAAGCTCCTCTGTTTTCTGCGAAATCTCTCCGTCCTTCGGCGGCAGCAGTTCCGGCGATACCGGCGTTGCGAGGACATCGCGCAGAACACGACCGGTTTCTCCGCCCGCCCGCTCTGCTTCGTATGCTGTCAGATAGCGAACCAGTGTTTTCGGAATCGAACCGTTGACGCCGTACATCGACATATGGTCACCATTATAGGTTGCCCAGCCCAGTGCCAATTCAGACAGGTCACCGGTACCGATGACCATGCCGCCGGTTTTATTGGCGAGATCCATCAGCACCTGCGTGCGCTCACGCGCCTGACCGTTTTCAAACGTCACGGAATGGTCTTCCATATCATGTCCAATATCAATAAAATGCTGGGTGACCGATGCGCCAATCTCAATGGTCTTGCAGGTCGTGCCATATGCCGCCGCCAGTGTCAGTGCATTATTTTTCGTGCGGCTGGTCGTGCCAAAGCACGGCATCGTCACGGCAATAATATCCTTTCTGTCACGTCCCAGCATATCAAAGGCATGAACGGTGACAACCAGCGCCAGCGCGGAGTCCAGACCGCCGGACAGACCGACAACCGCCGTTTTTGCGTGTGCATGGCGGACACGGGTTGCCAAGCCGGTTGCCTGCAGCGTCAGAATTTCCTCGCAGCGTTCTGCCAGATCGTCCTTATTGGACGGAACAAACGGTGTCTGTGCAACCGGGCGGGTCAGCTCGGTCTCTCTCAGCTGCATATCAAACGGGATTTCCGCGTAATCAAACACATCCTCTGTGTGGAAAGTGTTCTGACGGCGGCGCTCATAGTCCATACGCTTGACATCAATTTCAGAAATCGTCAAACCGGTTGCAAAGCGCTTGGACTGCGCGAGAATCGAGCCGTTTTCTGCAATAATATTGTGTGCGGCAAAGACCAGATCCGTAGAAGATTCGCCCTGACCGGCATCGCAGTACACATAACCGCACTGTCCGCGTCCCGACTGCATCCGAACCAAATCGCGGCGATATGCCGCCTTGCCGATAATTTCATCCGAAGCGGACAGATTATAAAGAATCGTCGCGCCTGCGGCTGCCAATGCACTGGACGGCGGATTGGATACCCACAAATCTTCACAGATTTCTGCGCCGACGGTAAATTCCGGCATCTCTGTGCACTGGAATACCTGCATCGGGCTGAGTGCAAATTCCTGATCGCCCCAAGTCAAATACTCAGCGGTCTCGGCGGTTGCCTCGGTAAAATGACGCAGCTCATAGAACTCGGTATAGTTCGGAATATTGCGCTTTGGCACCATGCCCAGAATATCGCCCTTGTGCAGAACAGCGGCACAGTTATACAGCGCACCGCGCACACGCACCGGAATGCCAATCAAAATCAGCATATCCATATCCTTGGTCTCCTTGGCGATGCGGAGCAGCTGCTGCTTGGCGCCTTCCAGCAAAACCTCGTGCAAGAACAGATCGGAACAGGTGTATCCGGTCAGACACAGCTCCGGAAAACCAACAACCTGCACGCCCTGTTCATTTGCCTCGCGGCACAGAGTCAAAATATTGTCTGCATTGAATGCGCAGTCAGCCACATGGATTTCCGGCGTGGCTGCCGCTACTTTGATAAAACCGTCTTTCATAATAACTTCCACCTCAGGAATGAATTTTCGTGTTCTCCTGCGTGCAGGCACGTATTGTCCTTATTATACTCCACCTGTCCCCAATTGGAAACAGGAGATTTTATACCATGCATTTACTATTTGTATAATTAAATTGCAAATATACGAATTAAAGATTGTTTGCGCCGTGGCAGAAGGAGCAGCACGCGGGCAAGTCTGTATCAGGTCAATTCTGATTTGTTCAGCGTGCGGTTCGCACCGGCTTCTTGGCTCTCCCTCTGGGAGAGCTGGCATTTGCGAAGCAAATGACTGAGAGGGCTGAGTCCGGAAAGTTCGTATCAGGCAAATCTGAGAGAATATACAGCTAAGATAAGCCCTCTCTGTCACTCCGCGACATCTCTCCCAAAGGGAGAGACAAGTAATGACTGAGAGGGCAGCACACAGACAGGTTCGTGTCAGGGCGAATCTTCAAAAAACATGCTAGCTGGTATTAGCCCTCTCTGTCGCTGCGCGACATCTCTCCCAAAGGGAGAGACAAGTTTGGTTTGTTCGACAGATTATCATACGAAGTGCAGCAGTAAAAAATCACCAGCGCCGGTATTCCCAGAACTGGTGATTTTGCTTTTAGTTTTTCGTTTTGCTTTTGGAGGAACTGCTCTTGGCAGAGCTTTCGCTACTCTTGCCGGATTTGCTGGAAGAATCACTGCTCTTTGCAGAATCTTCGCTGCTCGTCTCCTCGGTATACTCCGCCGGTGTGTTTTCATTGACACTGAAATGCACCGGACGCGTGGTCTTGGTAATCGGCAGGCATTCAATGCCTTCCTTCTGGATGCCTTCAATAATGCTCGGCAAAGCCTTCACGGTATTTTCCTTTCCATACGTATCGTGCATCAACAAAATAACATCGTTGCGCGAGCTAATGGATACTTCGTGTACGGCATACTGTGCCAGCTGCGATGCGGAATAGCTGCCGCCCTCTGCATCATGGTCATAGGCATTCCAGTCATAATACTCAAAGCCGCGGCGCGTCATCTCTTTTATGATGGCGTCATAATTGCCATAATGATTGAGCTGACCGTTGCTGCCGCCTGGAAAGCGGAATCCCTGTACTTTATAGCCTGTCAGCGCATAAATCTTATCATATGCCGCTGCAAAGTCCTCCAGATAAGCTTCCGGAGAGGCATAGATTTTTTTGTACTCATGCTCATTGGCATGGATGCACAGCGTATGACCTTCATCAATAATGCGCTGAATCAGTTTCTCATTGCCGTCAATTTCGCTGGTCACGACAAAAAATGTTGCCTTCACATGATACTTTTTCAGGATGTCCAGAATCTGCGGCGTGCAGGTATCCGACGGACCGTCATCAAAGGTCAAATAACATACCTTTTTGTCGCTGAGCTTTTTCTGCGTTGTGGCAGCTGTTGCATACATGCCCGGATATTTCTTTGCGTAATCCGGCAGCGTCGTATCATCCTTAATTGCTAAGTACTGCTTGCTCTCCTGCTGGCTTGCCGGTGTATCGTTGTCCTTTTTGTTCTCGTTTTTGGATACGGCGGAAGTCGTCTGCTTGCCCGCATCCCCGGAATCTTTCTTTCCACTGCCCGCAATGCCGCGCACAATAGAGACAATCAACACCAGTGCGACGAGGAACACGACCAAAACTGTGCCCATGCGAATCAGCTGTCTGCGCCGTTTGCGCGCAAGTCTTGCGTCCTTGTGCGTCTTATGGGTTTTGTGCGGCTGCTGCTTCTGCGTTTTTTCCGCTGTCTTTTTTCTTAAATCCAGCTCAATCGGTGTGCCGGCAGCGGCCTGTGCAGCCTGTCGGCGGCGCTTTTGCTGATTCAGCACCTGCTCTCGCTGCTCCTGCTCCGCCTGCTGTTTTTCCTCCGGCGTCTCAGATGCTTCCGGTTCCGTTGATTCCGATTCTTCCGGCTTGGATTGTTCTTCCCGCGGTTTCTTCGTCTCCGTGTCATCGGATTGTGTTCCGTCTATCTGAGATGGTGTTTCCGGCGCCTGTTCTGCCTGCTCTGCGTCTTCCGGCTCAGCATCCTGTTCTGCTTCGGATGCCGCGCGGTCAATCAGTTCATCGACAGAAACGGCTTCTTGCTTTGCCGGCTCCGGCTGTGTATCGCGATCGCTCTTTGCGGAGGAATCGCCCTGTACCTGTGCCATCAGTTTCTGCAAATCGGCAAGATCTCGCTTGGCTTGCTCCCGCTTATTCTGCTCCTCTTCCGGCTTGGTTTCAAATTCATCTGCCATCTCTATGTTCATCTCCTTTTTCCATTTGTTTCCATAATGGTTTACTTGCTGTTCAGTGCCTTTTATTATACTCACATTGCGTAAAAAAAACAACAATTTTGGCGATTTTTAGATTCTTAAGAATTTCATACTTTCTCTTTACAAGCGTTCCCGCACATGATACGATACCGATAGAAACATACGAGAGCATTATTTTTCTCTTATGTATATTTTATTCTTATTTATACAATAAGTATTGAAAGGTGGCTATTTTTATGTCTGAAACGTTTGCCTCTCTGTCCGCATTGGAACAGGAACTAACCTTCTCCTCATTTTCCCGCGCCGATGCGCTGCGTCTGGGACTGCTCATCAATGAAGCATCTCAGGGCTATCCGGCACCGGTTGCCACAGAAATCGTCATCAATGGCGTAGTCGTATATCGGTATTTTCAGGACGGCGCCCGTCCGGACAGTGAACTGTGGCTGGAGCGCAAGCGCAACGCCGTTGAACTGATGCAGATGGGTTCTCTTTGCTTTGGCTGCATGCTGAGCGAGAGCGGGGAATCTCTGGAGGACCGCAAGCTGCATGCCGATGACTTCGCACCGGGCGGCGGCGGTATGCCGATTGTGCTCGCAGGCACCGGCATGATTGGTTCTGTCTGCGTTTCCGGCGAGCCAAATCATCTGGATGATCAGGAAATTGTCGTCAAGGCACTGCGCCAGCTCAAGGCGGAGAAAAACGGCTAATTTCTGTCTCTCCGGATTTTTTATTGATTTCTGTTGTCTGTACAAGTATAATAGATTGTATCTGAATCACAGAAATGGAGAGAATTGACTAGCTATGATGAAAAAAATACTGTCCCTTGCCCTGACTGCAGTGATGGCAGTTGGCTTACTTTCCGGCTGTACACGCGGCGGCGACACGTCGACGGCAGCTGAGACCTACGATGTGTTGGAAAATCCATCTATCACCGTTGACGGTACTTGGTCTGCACCGGAGGCCGATCGCTCCGTGACATTCAATGCGGACGGCACATACACCAGCACCATCGCCACCAAATTTTCTACGAATTCTCTGTCCGGCAAATACGTATACTATTCTCAGAACGACAGCTTTAAGCTGGCAGACACGTTCAAGAACGAAGAATACGTCGTACTGTCCAACGAAAAGGGCAAGGAAACCTTGTTCGGCACCGTACTTGGCGATGTCATGGTATGCTTTTACGACCAAAGCCAGTGCTATTTCTTCCGCGACAAGCGCACCACACCGATTGCGCTTTCCGATTTCACGGGAAACTGGAAGGATGCAACCGGCGGCACCTATGAGCTGAAGCTCAAGGATGACGGCACCTGTAAGATGGGCGAGGATGACCAGATGGATTCCTGCACGTACACCTATGATGAAAAGACGTACTGCCTGACCATCGACAACGGAAACAGCAAGCAGGTATATACCGTGGGCATGTTTGAGGGTCATCTGTTTTTGATGCTCAACGGCAACAACTACACCATGTATATGTACGAAAAGCAGTAAGTATCACTGAAACTTGTTTCGCACAAAAATCAAGCACCAGTTCCGGAAATTTCCGGAGCCGGTGCTTTTATTTTGCTGATAAAAAGCCGTGACAGAAGGAGCAGTACGCTGACAAGTCTGCATGGGAGTCAGTCTGATTTGTCAGGGATACCTGGTTACTCCCTCATATCCGTCTGTTCTCCTGCATACACTGCTCTGTATGTTCACAACAGCAGAGAGGTGATACCATGCCCACAGGAACACTCATCGTACAGACACGCGCGGCACGCGGTGCAGTGCCAGTCGCAGGCGCCCAGATAACCGTTTTTTGCGCAGACAACAACCAAACACCTTGTGTCTCTGTCCGCACAGACAGCAACGGCTCTACCGCCCCGATTGCACTTGAAGCTCCCGCACTGACCAAGCACGATGCAGAGACTGCACCGCCATTTGCCTCATACCGCGTCAGCATTGACCATCCGGATTATCGTCCGGTGACCGTACTGGATGTCGCTATTTTTGCCGACCTCACCACAGTTCTGCCCGTTGCTATGATTCCGCCGCGCTCCATCGAGGAACTGCGCAAAAGCATCATCATCGACAGCACGGAAAAAGGCCCGTCCGGTTCAGGGAGGGAATAAATGCCAGAATACCCATACATCCCAGAAACCATTACCGTCCATCTCGGCAAACCGGACGAACCGGCGGAAAACGTCACGGTTCCTTTTTTGGAGTATATCCAAAATGTTGCTTCCAGCGAGCTATATCCGACTTGGCCGGAAAACGCCCTGCGTGCCAATATTTATGCGCAGGTCTCCTTTGCCCTCAACCGTATCTACACCGAATGGTATCGTTCGCGCGGCTATGATTTTGACATCACCAATTCCACCGCTTACGATCAGGCCTTTGTCAACGGGCGGGATATTTTCGAAAATGTCGCCGTGCTCGTCAACGAGCTGTTTAACCAGTATCTTGCCCGCCCTGATTTTATCCAGCCGCTGTTTGCCGCCTATTGCGACGGTCGGCGCGTGCAATGCGACGGATTGAGCCAATGGGGTACCGTCGATCTTGCCAATCAGGGACTTACCCCCTATCAAATCCTCACACGCTATTACGGCGAAGATTTGGATATTCGCACCGCTCCCACGCGCCCTGCTGTCCGCTCCTATCCGGGGCAGCCGCTGCGTCTGGGCGATGCCTCCATCTCTGTGGAAATCATGCAGAGCCGTCTTAACCGCATCTCAAACAATTATCCCGCCATTCCCAAAATCTATCCGGTGAATGGCGTCTTTGATGCCAACACGGAATCTGCCGTCAAGGCTTTTCAAGAGATTTTTAATTTGACACCGGATGGCATTGTCGGCCCTGCCACGTGGTATCAAATCACCTCGGTCTACAACGCCGTGCTGCGGCTGGCAGAACTCAACGCCATCGGCATCACGCTGCAGGACATCTCCCGCACACTGCCGGAGGATTTGCGCGAGGGCATGCGCGGAGACCCTGTCCGCCTGCTGCAATTCTTTTTGTCTACCATCGGGCGGTTTCACAACGATATTCCCCCTGTCAAAATAGACGGGATTTTCGGCACCGACACACGCACCGCCGTGCAGGCCTTCCAGCGCAGCGTCGGTTTGACACCGGACGGCATCGTCGGAAGTTTCACGTGGAACAATTTGATTCGCGCTTATGAAACCATTCGCGCTTCGCAAAAGCTGTCATCTGATGTCTTTCCGCCGACCAATACGTTGGTTCTCGGCTCCCGCTCGGCAGACGTCACACGCCTGCAAAACTGGCTCAATCGGTTGTCTGAAGTCTATCCGCAGATTGAGCCTGTGCCCGCAACGGGATTTTACGGAGAACTGACGCGCAATGACGTGTTGACCTTTCAGCAGCTCTATGGTCTGACGCCTACCGGCAACGTCAACCCGTATACGTTCTATGTCATCGGCAATGCCGCCGAACAGGTAGAAACCAATGATTGAGAGGGCAAGACGTTGACAAATGCATATCATGGCTAATCCCTCTCTGTCGCTCCGCGACATCTCTCCCAGAGGGAGAGACGTGCCTTCTTCTCCGCACGAAAAAGCCGCGCATCTCTGCTTGCGGAGATGCGCGGTTTCTATTACACCAAAGATTTATCTTACTTGATAATGTCAGTGCCCATAAAGCCTCTCAGAGCTTCCGGAACGGTGACAGAACCGTCTGCGTTCTGGTAGTTCTCCAGAATGGCTGCTACAGTACGGCCTACTGCAACGCCGGAGCCGTTCAGGGTGTGCGCGTACTGCGGCTTGCCCTGCTCATTGCGGCAGCGGATGTTTGCACGGCGTGCCTGATAATCCAGGAAGTTGGAGCAGGAAGAAATCTCTACATAGCGGCCATAAGACGGCATCCAAACCTCAATGTCATAGGTGCATGCAGAGCTGAAGCCTACATCGCCGGTGCACAGGATAACGACACGGTACGGCAGACCCAGACCCTGCAGAACAGCTTCTGCCTCGTGGGTCAGGTTCTCCAGCTGATTCCAAGAATCCTCCGGTGCGGTGAAGTTTACCAGCTCAACCTTGTTGAACTGATGCTGACGAATCAGGCCACGTGCGTCACGGCCTGCTGCGCCTGCCTCACCGCGGAAGCATGCGGAGTATGCTGCATAGCGAATCGGCAGCTGCTCTGCCGGAATGATATCATCGCGGTACATATTGGTTACCGGAACCTCAGCCGTCGGAATCAGATACTGATCCGTGTTTTCCAGATGATACATATCCTCTGCAAACTTCGGCAGCTGACCGGTGCCGGTCATAGACGCGGTATTTGCCATGAACGGCGGCAGAATCTCCGTGTAGCCGTTGTCGGTATGCGTGTTCAGGAAGTAGTTAATGACTGCACGCTCCAGACGAGCGCCCATGCCCTTATAGAAATGGAAGCGGCTGCCGGTTACCTTTGCCGCGGTGTCCGGATCCAGAATGCCCAGATCCTTGCCGATGTCCCAATGTGCCTTCGGCTCGAAATCGAACGCACGCGGCTCGCTCCAGCGGCGCAGTTCCGGATTGCAGGTATCGTCTGCACCCTCCGGCACCTTGTCTGCCGGTACATTCGGGATGGTCAGCAGGGTATCATGCAGCTGCTGCTCTACTTCTGCCTGCTCAGCGTCCAGCGCCTTGACTTCCTGACTCAGTTCCTTCATCTGTGCCAGAACAGCAGATACATCCTCACCAGCCTTCTTGAGCTGCGGGATGGACTTGGATACCTTATTCTGCTCCGCCTTCATAGCCTCAACCTTGCCGATGATATCACGGCGCTTCTGGTCGAGTGCCAGAGCAGTATCAATCTCCTCGTCATAGCTCTTGCCGCGCATAGCCAGACGAGTCTTGCACTTCTCAGTATTCTCTCGGATAAACTTTACATCTAACACGATTCATGTTTCCTTTCTTACACCCCTATGCGGACGCTTTGCCCGCTATGGATGGTTATTTCAATTTATGATTCATCTGCGTTCAACGCATCACAAATATCTGCATATTCTTTTGCCGCCGAGCCGGTCAGCGGTGCCGCGGTCTCATTCGTCAGGGCGTCCCGCGTATACGCAGCGTCCATCTTATCAATGATCTCGCGCGCGGTATCTTTTTCCCCGTCCTGATATGCCTTTTCCAGCTGCCACAGCTGATCCAGTGCCTCTGCATTCTTTGCAGCATCTTCTGACTGTTTGGTCAGCGTTCCATTCTGCTTCTGCGCTTCTGCCAGATCCGCCTGCAGTTTATCAATGGAATCCTGCAGCTGATCCACTTTTGCTCTTGCACCGTTGGCAGCGTCGGTCTGTTCGGTCAGCTGCGTACCCAGTGCCTCCAGCTCCTGATTGGCATGCGCCTGCATGACATAGCTGAGCAGAATCAGCACCAGTGCTACGCAAAACAGACCGATGATATAGAATACAAAGACTCTACGGCTCTTTTGCCGGCTGCGGTCAATAGACACGGCTTCTTCATAAATCTTAATGTCCTCTTCCAACGTCGGTTTTTTCTGTGCCGAATCATTCTCCGGCGGAATGTTCTTTTTTTCTTCGCTCATGACAAGCCTCCATCAAAGGGTCACAGCTGCCAGAGCATTTGCCAGCCGTTCCAGATCTTCATCACCGTAATATTCCAGTGTGATCTTTCCTTTTTTCTTTTTATGATCAATCTGTACGCGGCGGCCCAGCGAGCCTTCCAGCTTGCGCTCCACCTCTGCATAGTAGTCCGGCTGGAACTCCTTCGGTACTTCCATCTCGGTTTTCTTTTCCGCCGGCTGATTGAGTTTTTTGACGTATGCCTCTGCCTGACGCACAGACATGCCGGACTGTACCATGCTCATCGCCGCGGTTAATCGCTTGCTCTCATCCTGAATGGACAGCACAGCACGCGCATGGCCGCTGGACAGTCTGCCTTCCTCTACCAGCTTGCGCACATCTTCATCCAACGTCAGCAGACGCAGGCAATTGGCAACCGCAGAACGCGAACGTCCCACGCGCGCCGCTACGGTCTCCTGATTCATGCCAAACTGATCCATCAATGCGCGGTAGCCTTCGGCTTCTTCCATCGGATTGAGATCCTCGCGCTGCAGGTTTTCAATCAGTGCCAATTCCATCATGGTCTGCTCATCGGCATCAATGACCATTGCCGGAATGGTATCCAATCCTGCGCGGCGTGCCGCACGCCAGCGGCGCTCGCCAGCTACAATCTGATAATATCCATTGTCGCCCTGCCGAACCGTAATCGGCGCGAGAACGCCATGCGTGCGAATGCTGTTTTCCAGCTCCTGCAATGCCTTTTCATCAAAGGACCGGCGTGGCTGTGCGCGGTTCGGCTCAATGCGTCTGAGCGGCAGATTGCGGAATCCGTTTTTCGGACGAATCGGCTCTGCACTCGTCGGCGGCACGGCCGGATCTAAATTTTCTTCCCCAAACAATGCGGAGAGACCGCGTCCCAGACTTTTATTTGCCATACGTTTCTCCTCTCTCACGCTTCATTTCTTCTGAGAAATTCCTGTGCCAGTGCCATGTACGCTTCCGCACCGCGGCAGTAGCGATCGTACGCGGTAATCGGTTCGCCGTGGCTCGGTGCCTCGGACAAGCGGACGTTGCGCGGTACCACCGTCGCAAAGACCTTCTTGCCAAAGTGACGCTTGACTTCCTCTACCACCTGAATGGACAAATTCGTGCGTCCGTCAAACATGGTGAGCAGCACGCCCTCCATGCGGATATTCTCATTCAGTCCGCGCTGTACGGCGCGCACCGTTGTCATCAGCTGGGTCAGACCCTCCAGTGCATAATACTCGCACTGCAGCGGCACCAGAAACGAATCTGCCGCACACAGAGAGTTGAGTGTCAGCAGTCCCAGAGACGGCGGGCAGTCAATGAAGATATAGTCATACTCCTCGCGCACCTGATCGAGCACCATCTTCAACCGATACTCGCGGCGATCCATTTCAATCATGTCGATCTCTGCGCCGGCAAGATTGACATTTGCGCCGATCACATCGACCCACTTGGTCTTGATAATTCCTTCTTCCACCGGCGCATCGCAAACGACCAGCTCATACACACTGGTTTTGAGAGAGCGCGGGTCAATACCAAAACCGGAAGTCGCATTACCCTGCGGGTCAAAATCGCACACGAGAACTTTTTTTCCCTGATCCGCCAAAGAAGCGGCAAGATTCACGGCGGTTGTCGTCTTTCCGACGCCGCCTTTTTGATTTGCAAATGCAATGATTTTTCCCATACGTGATTTTCCTTTCCGGAATAACTTCTTTTTCGGTATTCATTATACCACTTTGTTTCACGTGAAACAACAGGGAAACCGCGTTTTATGTGTGTAATTTCTGCGTGAAACGCGTGTGATTCTTGGTATGTTTCACGTGAAACATGTGTTAAACATCCGGCCGCTCTGTTTCACGTGAAACAATCACAGCGGGGATGCAGAAATCTTGCGGAACGGACGCGGATATTGTTTCGGTGTGTGATTTTTCTTTCGAATAACCACCAAGCGGTGGGTAATTTCGGTGTGCGGAATCGTATAATCGATGATTTTCTCGATTTCTCCGCCGAGCAAACAAATGGCTTTCTTTGCACGCTCCAGTTCTTCGTCGGTGTCCTTGCTCTTCATTGCGATAAACGCGCCGCCCTGCTTGACGAGCGGAAGCGACAGCTCTGCCAGCACATTGAGCTGTGCAACGGCGCGGGAAACCGCAAAATCGTACTGCTCGCGATGCTTTGCCGCGAATTCTTCCGCACGGGCATGCACCGCCTCGATATCGGACAGATTCATCGCATCAATGCATCCCTGCAAAAAACGAATGCGTTTTCCAAGCGAATCGAGCAGCGTCAACTCGCAGGACGGGCACAAAATATGCAGCGGCATGCCCGGAAAGCCCGCGCCGCAGCCGACATCTACCACGGATTTTTTTGAAAAATCCGCTGCCTGCAGCAGGGATGCACAGTCGAGCAGATGCTTTTCCGCAATCTCCTTCGGATCGGTAATGCGCGTGAGATTCATGACCTTATTGGTCTCCAGCATGCGGGCGGTAAAATCCTCCAGCTGGGCAATCTGTGCGTCAGAAACCGATAGTTTCATGGCAGAAAAGCCGTTTTTGAGCAATTCAGTCATTCTTTTTCTCCTTTTCCATCATCTCTGTGACGATCATCAAGGCGGTAATATCCGCCGGACTCACACCGGAAATGCGCGATGCCTGTCCAAAATTCAACGGATGTACCTGCTGCAGCTTTTGTCTGGCCTCCAGACGAAGCGATGAAATTTGTGTGTAATCCAAATCCGTAGGCAGCGGGCGGCTTTCCAGCTTGCGGAACTGTTCCACATCGCGCAGCTGTCGTTTGATATAGCCTTCATATTTGATGCGAATTTCGACCTGCTCGCGAATCTCTTTGGATAACGTCGGACGTTCCGGATCAAACGGAGCGAGGGCATCATATTTCAGTTCCGGTCTGCGGACGAGGTCAGACAACTTACATCCGGATTTGAGTGGTGTGCTGTGATGCTGTTTTAAGAAATCCTGTAAGACGTCTGATGGCGCCAAATTGACGTGTTCCACACGGTCAATCTCCTGCTGGACGGCGGCATATTTGCGCTGTACTTTTTCCCAGCGTTCCTGCGAATTCAGCCCGACACGGGTGCCAATGCCAACCAACCGCTCATCTGCATTGTCCTGCCGCAGAATCAGGCGATACTCACTGCGCGAAGTCATCATGCGGTACGGCTCCTTGGTACCGCAGGTCACGAGATCATCGACCAGCGTGCCAATATACCCATCGGCGCGATCCAGAATCATCGGCGGTTCTCCCTTGAGCTTGAGCGCGGCATTGATGCCGGCGACCAGACCTTGTGCACCCGCTTCTTCATAGCCGGAGGAGCCGTTAAACTGACCGGCGCCGTACAAACCGTGAATCTTCTTGGTTTCCAGCGTCGGAAGCAGCTCCAGCGGGTCAATGCAGTCGTACTCAATGGCATACGCCGGACGCATGACCTCCGCATGTTCCAAGCCCTTGATGGTATGCAGCATATCCAGCTGTACATCTTCCGGCATGGAGGAGGAGAAGCCCTGAATGTACATTTCTTCCGTGTTTAAGCCCATCGGCTCAATAAACAGCTGGTGACGCGGCTTATCCGCAAACCGCACCACTTTATCCTCAATAGACGGGCAATAGCGCGGGCCAATGCCCTCTACCTTGCCGGAATACAGCGGAGAACGGCTCAGATTGTCGCGAATGACCTCATGCGTAGTCGCATTGGTGTAAGTCAGGTGGCACACCGCACGGTTTTCCGGCACATGCTCGGTCTCAAACGAGAACGGAATACAGTCTTTTTCGCCCTCCTGCACTTCCAATTCGCTGAAATCAATGCTGCGGCGATTGACGCGCGGCGGGGTACCCGTCTTAAAGCGCATGAGATTTAAGCCCATTTTGCGCAGAGAATCCGTCAGGCCAATGGCGGCAAACATGCCGTCCGGACCGCCGTCATAGAACATATCACCGATGATAATTCTGCCCTGCAAATACGTGCCCGTGGCGACGATGACCGCCTTGGCGTCATAATGTGCGCCGGTTCGCGTGGTCACACCGGTGACAGCACCGTTTTCTGTTGTAATGTCTACAATCTCCGCTTGCTTGAGCATGAGGTTTTCCTGCTTTTCGAGCACATGCTTCATATACTCTCTGTATTGCGCACGGTCTGCCTGTGCACGCAGCGAGTGCACGGCAGGGCCCTTGCCGCGGTTGAGCAGACGATACTGAATACACGCCGCATCCGCTGCACGTCCCATTTCGCCGCCCAGCGCATCAATTTCACGCACCAAATGTCCCTTTGCCGTGCCGCCAATGGCGGGATTACATGGCATATTGCCGACGGCATCCAAATTGATGGAAAAAACAATGGTTTTCAGTCCCAGTCGTGCGCTCGCCAGTGCCGCCTCGATGCCCGCATGACCGGCACCGATGACTGCAACGTCTACAGTTCCAGCTAAAAATTGCACGAATATCATTCCTTTCCGTATAGTTCATAATGTTTTATTCTTATAGTATTTATATGTATCAAAAGATGCCGTGCATCTTATTGTGTTCGTTGTTGTGTACTGGCAAAAGTGCGCAATTCCAGATATTTTAGCATAGCATAGAATGGAAAGCGGGTCAAGGCACACACCGCATTCTATTGCGTCGGCTATCGTTTGTTATCCACAACTGTGGATAACACTGTGTATAACTCTAGCAAATTCACCAAAAATAATGTCGAAAATTTTCCTAATCCGTCAAACATCTCCGTCGTCTGGTCGTGCTTTCTGTTGATAACTCTGTGTAAAATGTGCAAAACTTATTAGCACGCCGGACAGCGCAAGCATTTGCTGTCGAAAAATGCCGTGAAAAAACGCCATTCCGGACAGAAATTTTCCATCCGGAATGGCAGCCATTCCCAATTATTTTCCCACGCAGAACTTCGAAAAAATGGTAGATACAATGTCATCGCGGACGGTCTGTCCGGTAATCTCACCGAGAGCCGCAATGGCGCCCTCTGCGTCCATGACAATTGCATCCGGCGTCATGCCGAGCTGGGCTGCGACAAATGCCTCCTCGCAGCGTTCCGCCGCCCGTACTAGGGCAGCAGCCTGCCGCGCATTGGTAATTGTGCTTCCGTCAAAGCTCATGCCGTCCATGCCGACCACCTTCGGAATCAAATCATATAATTCCTGCAGTCCTTCGCCGGTTTTGGCGCTGACGGACACAACGTAGTCGAAATGCCGCTGAATGTTCTGCACGTCCAGCTCGGACGGCAAATCACTCTTGTTGAGGACGGCAATCGTCCGTTTGCCGTGTGTGCGCGCAATAACCATCAAATCATCATCGGAAATGTGGTCACTGGAATCAAACACGGCGAGAATCAGCGACGACGCCTGTGCCTGCTTCATCGCGCGGTCAATGCCCATCTTTTCCACCGGATCCTGCGTATCGCGCAGGCCTGCGGTATCATACAGACGCAGAACAACCGCGCCGATTCGGATGGTTTCTTCAATGACATCGCGGGTTGTACCCGGAATGTTCGTGACGATGGCGCGGTCTACGCCCGCCAGTGCATTGAGCAGGGAGGACTTGCCGGCATTCGGTCTGCCAAGAATGGCACACGGAATGCCCTCGCGCAAAATACGTCCGCGCTCATAGGTCTCCGCCATGTCGTACAGCTCACTGGTCGCCCGATGCAGAATTTCGCACGCACTGTCAAACAAATGCGAGTCAATTTCTTCGTCCGGATAATCGACAACCGCCAAAAATTCCGCCACCAAATCGACCAGCTGCTGCCGAATCTCAAAGATATGGGTTCCGACAACACCGTCCAGCTGCGCGGCGGCGTTTTCCGCCGCCTGTGTCGTCACGGCTGTCACCAAATCGTGCACCGCTTCGGCGCCGGACAAGTCCATTTTGCCGGCGAGAAACGCCCGTCGGGTAAATTCGCCGGGTTCTGCCTGTACGGCGCCCTTTGCAAACAGCGCAGACAGCGTCTCAGACAGCACGGCAGGGGAGCCATGGCACTGGATTTCCGCCATGTCCTCTCCCGTGTAGGAATTCGGTGCATGCATCACACAGCACAGACAGTGGTCAATGACCTTGCCGTCTCGGCTGTGCAGGGCACCGTAGGTAAGCAGGCGGTTTGGGCGCTCAGACAGCGCCCCGCCGCCCTGCGGGGTAAAAATTGTATCAACAATCGCAAGGGTTTGAGGTCCGGAGACGCGGATGATTCCAATCGGTCCGGCAGCAGGCCCTGTCGCGACTGCGGCAATGGTCTTGCTCATAACATCATCGACCTCATTTCTATCCGCGATGCTTACTCCGCGTCATTTCTGCGCGGACGCGGTGTTCTCGAACGGTATCCGCCGCTGCGCTGCGGTCTTGCGCCGCGTTCCATCGCAACAACGACACGACGGTTCGGCTCCGTGCCGGTGGAGTAAGTCGTTACGCCCTTATAATCCTGAAGCGTTGCATGAATGATGCGGCGCTCATACGGATTCATCGGTTCCAATGTCATGTTCTTGCGGTACTTCAGCACCTTACCTGCCATTTTGCGCGCCAGACGCTGGAGAGATTCCTCGCGCTTTGCGCGGTATCCCTCGGTGTCAATCGCAATGCGGATGTGCTCTTCTTTTCCGCGGTTGATGGTCAGGGAAGTGAGGTACTGAATGGCATCCAGTGTATCGCCTCTGCGGCCGATCACTGCGCCCATATCCTCGCCGCGGATGTCCAGAATAATCTGTCCATCCTCTTTGACGGACGGGAATGCTTCGCCCTGGATGCCCATGCGCTGCAGCAGACCGTCTACAAAGTCCTTTGCCTCGCTCTCCGGGGTAGATTCTTCATACGATACGCGGACACGTGCCGGAACGGCACCGATGCCGAAGAATCCGCTCTTTCCCTTTTCCAGAACCTCAACGCTGACGCTGTCACGATCCATCTGTAACTCATCGAGTGCCAGCTGAACAGCCTCATCAATGGTTGCGGCCTGTTTTTCAATATACTTCGTCATACGTGTATTTCCGTCCTTTTACTCGTCGTCAATCTGCTTGCCAGCTTGGCGGGCAGCTTCTTTTTCTGCCTTGATCTGCGCAGCACGAGCAGCAGTTTCCTTGTCTTTTTCCTTCTGGATCTCTGCCTGATATGCCTTGAGCTTCTTCTTGGAAACATTTGCAGCCTTTGCACCGCGGTACTCGGTCTGCTCTCCGGCTTCCTGTTTCTCCTTCGCCTGTTCTTCCAGCTTGAGCTTGTGTGCAGCCTCACGGCGCTTGCGTGCCTTGGTCTCTTCGTCGTCCTCAGCCTTGTCAAACTTGAGGATATACCAAGTCAGCACCAGCTCCTGCGCAACGGTAAACAGGTTGTTCACCGTCCAGTAGATACCCATAGATGCCGGCAGGGTGAATGCAATCCACACGGACATCAGCGGCATAATAATCAGCATGGTGTTCATGGTGGAGTTCATCTGTGCACTCTGGTTCTGCTGTGCATTCGGGTTCTGCATGTTCTGGGTCTTTCTCATAACGAGAGAAGAAATCAGCGCTGTGCCGCCAGACAGAATCGGGATCAGCCACAGGATATCCAGATGCGAAAACTGCGGAATCGCAGACAGGTCAATGCCGAGGAAATTAAAGTCGATGTTTACCAGACCCTTGGTGGCAAAGTCTGCGACCTTGTCCCAGTTCTCGTGAACCATCTTTGCCAGCTGAATCTGACCGGAGACAGAGTGACTGTCATAGGTTGTGCCCAACACCTTTGCGATCGCCTCGATCGTGTCGTTGGACAGACCCATCATGTACTTCATCGGCTGACGCACTGCATAGTACAGAGCCATCATAATCGGCAGCGTGATAAAGGAAAGCAGGCAGGAGCCCATCGGGTTCACGCCCTCGCGCTCATACAGCTTCTGCATTTCCTCGTTCATTTTTTCTCTGTTGCGCGCATAGCGCTTCTGGATTGCAGCGGATTCCGCCTGCACCAGATTCATCTTCTTCATGCCCTTTTTCTGCTTGTACATAAACGGCAGAAGGATGAGCTTTACAATCAGCGTAAACAGAATGAGAGCCAAGCCATAGTTCTGAACCAGCGACCAAATCGCCATCAGAATCAGACCCAGCGGTCTTACAATAATAATTCCGAAAAAGTTTCCCATTTGATCCTCCAAATTGGGGTTTGTTGTCGTTTTCCGTCAGGGCACCGGATCATAGGGATTGTGGTGCGAAAACGGATGGCAGCGCAGAATTCGCTTGACTGCGAGCCAGCCGCCCTTCCATGCGCCGTATTTTTCGATCGCTTCCAGCGCATAGGCGGAGCAGGTCGGCGTATACCGGCAACAGGGTCTCATGTGCGGCGAGATAGCGGAACGATAAAATCGAATGCACAGAATCATGATTTTTTTCATCATGATTTATTTTCCTTCTTTCGTCTGCAGCAGTCCCAGCTGTTTCAGACAGCGCAAGTACGCACGTTCCACGCGCTCATACGGTGCATTCACCGCGCGAAAACGTGCCACCACAACGAGGTCCGTATTGGGCTGGAGCTCATCCAAATGCAGCCTGTATGCTTCGCGAATCAGTCGTTTGATGCGGTTTCTCTGCACCGCACAGCCCAGCTTTACGCTGACCGTAATACCAAGCCGCCCTGCACCAAATTTATTGTGCATGGCATAGACAACCAAACAATCCGAGGACGCAGAGCGGCCTCTTCCATACAGTCTGCGGAAATCACGGTTTTCCTTTAAGGTATTCTTCATCGCCCGACTTCCTTTGTTCCGTATTGCGGAAGATCGCAGGAGGCTTGCAGTACACGCACGGGCCCCACAAACAATCTTCCTCTCCGGCTCGATGTAGTATGCCGGAGCTGACAGGTCTGGTTTGTTATCTCGGCGCACAGCCTGTCCAAATTGTAATCGCGCCGCCTCCGCTATACACAGAGGATAATTTGTGCTGATAACAGAAATGGACCGCAAAGCGGTCCATTTCTGTTCAGCGGTGAAGAGAAACCGACGCGAAGTCCGACGCTTCTCTCACTCATTTGTTGTCCTTCTTTTCAAAAGAGAGCATATCTTTCTCCCCCGAAACGCACATTTCGTGGAAAGACCGCCATCGCGGAGCACGTTCTCTTTTTCACTGTGCGCCCATGCGCACAAGGATTACAGGCTCAGACGCTTACGGCCGCGGGAGCGACGACGAGCGAGAACCTTTCTTCCGTTAGCAGTAGCCATTCTCTTGCGGAAGCCATGCACCTTGCTGCGGTGACGCTTCTTCGGCTGGAAAGTTCTTACCATACTTAGCTGCACCTCCATTCACACTCAAATTCATTGCGTGCGTGTACAAGATACATTATAAGCATGAATTTCTCATTTTGTCAATGCTTATTTGCATATTCTGCTCGTTTTTCGCGGAAAAAAATCATTTTTTCAAGAGTTTTCCTGTGGAAGCTGTGGAAAACCCTGTGGACACGGTGCAAAATTGATGGTATTATATACTCTGTACTGGTATCCGCACAAGCCGGAGCCCGTCCAATTTCATGAACGACCATCCCAAGGGAGAGGAATGATATCATATGAACACACCCGCTGACATCTGGAAACTGGTGCTCGGCTTACTCCAAGGCCGTCTCCAAGCCGTGACGCTGGACGCATGGTTTGACGACCTGACTGCTGTCGAGTTCAAAGATGACACCCTGCTTTTGCACACACCGGATAAATTTAAAAAGGAAATCATTGATGAGCGCTATTTACAGACCATCAAAGACGCACTGCGCGATTTATTCTCCGCGGACATCAACGTTATCGTGACAACCGGAGACGCACCGACGCCGATCGCACACAACAACTATCCGGAAGACGAGTACACCTTTGAACAGTTTATCGTCGGCTCTTCCAACAAATTTGCACACGCCGCGGCAACCGCTGTCGCAAACAATCCGGCCAAAAACTACAATCCGCTGTTTATCTATGGACAATCCGGCTTGGGAAAAACGCATTTGCTCTATGCCATTGCAAACGTCGTGCGCCGCGATCATCCGTCATTCCGCATCATCTATATCAAGGGCGAAGATTTCACCAACGAATTGGTCAACTCCATCGGTGCCGGACAGGTACAGGAATTTCGCGACAAATACCGGCTGGCAGACCTGCTGCTCGTCGATGACATTCAGTTTGTCGCAGGCAAGGATCGCACACAGGAAGAATTTTTCCACACATTCAATGCATTATACGAAGCAAACAAGCAAATCGTATTAACCTCCGACCGACCACCAAAAGAAATTCACACACTGGAAGACCGACTGAAAACCCGATTCGAATGGGGTCTGCTCGCAGACATTCAGCCGCCGGACTACGAAACCCGTATGGCGATCATTCACGTCAAAGCGGATTCTCTGCGCGTCCAGCTTCCGGAGGACGTCGTCGACTACATCGCAAAAACCATCACATCCAATGTGCGCCAGCTGGAAGGAACCGTCAAGAAAATCAAAGCGCTGCACGACTTAATGGAACGCGCCATTGATATTGAACTGGCAAAAGAAGCCGTAGCGGATATTTTTAAGGAAAATCCCGGTCTCAACCCAACACCGGAAATGATTCTCCGCGAAGTTTCCCGCTATTACTGCACACCGGTCGAAAAGCTCAAGGGCAGCGGCAGATCCAAAGATCTCGTCCTACCGCGCCAAGTTGCCATGTATCTTGTTCGTGACCTCACAGATTATTCTCTACCGGAAATCGGCAAAATTTTCTCCCGTGACCACACGACTGTCCTGCATTCCATCAACAAAATCGAAAACTATCTCAAAGAAACCAGCGAAATGGACAACATCATCAAAACACTCAAGACAAATATTCGCGGGTAATCGAATATACATGCATGCTGTATAATTATACACCAGAACGATGGGGATCTCTTGCAAATTTATCCACATATTCCTGTGTACTGTGGAAACATTTCTGTGGATAAGCAATCGGTAAAAAACTTATCCACTTTTCCACCAAAATTATCCACAGGTACAAGAGAACGAAAAAATCCCCAAATTTCGGACGCATCACACGTTTTCCACAGAATGCAGGCCTCTACTACTATTACTAAAATATACTATTCATTCTTATAAGAGAATATACCGTATTCGCTCTATGTATCAGACATCAGACATCGAGCCGGACAGGTATACAACACATCCGTATATTCATCACTATCCATAAGGAGGAGTACCATGCAGTTCTCATGCGAAAAATCCATTCTTCAAGAAGCCATCACCACAGCATCCCGCGCTGTGAGCAATAAAAGCTCCATCGCACTGCTGGAAGGTCTGCTCATCACCGCCGATGCAGCCGGAGGTCTGACGTTATGCGGCTACAATATGTCAATGGGCGTTCGCGTCACCATCCAAGCTACTGTGACAGAACCGGGCACCGCCGTTCTCAACGCACGTTTGTTCGGCGACATGATCCGCAAACTGCCGGATAACACCATTTACGTGGAAACCGATCAGGAAATGCTGACCACCATTCATTGCGGCCGCGCCATGTTCAATCTCGTTGCGTCTGATGCAACAGAATTCCCGCAGCTGCCGGAAGTGGAAAACAGCGAAAATCCGATTATATTGCCGCAATCCATGCTGAAATCCATGATTTCACAGACAATTTTCGCCGTTTCTGACAACGAAACCAAACCAATCCTGACAGGCTGCCTGTTCGAACTGTCCGATGACCAGCTCCGCGTAGCCGCCGTCGACGGATACCGTCTGAGCGTGCGCCGCGAGACGCTGGAAGCACCAGTGCCAACCAACGCCCGTTTCGTCGTTCCTGCATTTGCACTGCGCGAAGTAGAACGAATTCTCAGCGAATCTTCCGATGTCGTGGAAATTTATCCGGATTCTCGCCATATTTTGTTCCGTATCGGCGACACGGTTCTCATCACACGCCTGCTGGAAGGTGAATTCCTCAATTATCAAGCTGCCATTCCGGCGGACGCAAAAGCAGTTATCACAGTCGATGTCAGACAGCTGATCTCCTCGATTGAGCGCGTTTCGCTCATCGTGTCCGAAAAGCTCAAGACACCGGTTCGCATGGAATTTGACGGCTCTTTGCTCAAGCTGAGCTGCATCACTACCATCGGCAAATCGTACGATGAATTTGAATACGACGGCGATGTGCCGCATTTGGAAATCGGATTTAATAACCGCTATCTGCTCGATGCCCTGCGCGCCTGCCCGTCGGAAAAGGTACGCATTTCGCTGCAAGGCAGCCTGAATCCGATTGTGTTCACCCCAGAAGAAGGCAATGCATTCACGTATTTGGTTCTGCCGGTACGTCTGAAGGCAGAGTAAAGGACGGAGAAAATACGATGGAAACAATTGAAATTACCACAGAATTTATCAAAGCGGATGCGTTTTTGAAGTTTGCCGGCGTGTGTTCGACTGGCGGACAAGCAAAGTGGATGATCGAAGAGGGACAGGTGTCCGTAAACGGTGAGACCTGCACGCAGCGCGGCAAAAAGCTGCACAAGGGCGATGTCATTGCGTTGGCTGACGGCCAGCAGTTCCGCATTGTATGAACATCCAAACGCTGTATCTGCGCGATTTTCGAAACTATGAGACTGCACAGCTGGCACTTTCGCCGGGAGTCAATGTATTTTGCGGAGAAAATGCGCAGGGAAAAACCAATATTTTAGAGGCTGTCGGTCTTCTGTCAACTACGCGGCTGTTCCGGTCGGGACAAAAGCGGGATGCTGTGCGCTTTGGCGCACAGCAGGCGGAAGTCCGCGCGGCCTTTTTCGCTGAAAAACGTGACAGAACCGTGCGGGCCGTGATCCCACAGGCGGGGCGCGCACAATTTTTTGTCAATGAGGTCAAGCAAAAACGCCTGTCTGACGTCACGGGTGTGCTGCGAACCGTCTTGTTTTGTCCGGAAGATTTGCTGCTGATTCGGGAGGGCGCCGCTGCACGGCGGCGGTTTATGGATATTGCGCTGTGCCAGCTGCGGCCGAACTATGCGCGGTATCTGTCCGAATATGGAAAACTGCACGAGAACAAGCTGCGCATTTTGAAGGACGCAGAGGAAAAACCATCATTGCTTGACGCACTGGATGATTTCTCCTTCAGAATGTCCGCGATAGGCGGACATATCGTGCGGTACCGCGCGTACTATCTGCGGGCACTGATGGAGAAAGCACAGGGCATTCACGCCTCGCTGTCCGGTAAAAATGAGCAGCTGTCGTACTGCTATCACACCGTGTCCGCTGTGCCGGATCCGTTTGCCTCCGCAAAAGAGATTGGCATGCAGATTTGGGAGCATATGTGTGCACATCGCGCGGCAGAAATCGCATCGCGTTCGTGTCTGTCAGGACCGCACAAGGATGATCTGGAACTGCTCATCGGAGGCCGCTCGGCGAAAAGCTTTGGTTCTCAAGGACAAGTGCGCACGTGCGCGTTGTCGCTCAAGCTTGCAGAGCGTGATATGTTTTATGACAGCACAAAAGAATATCCGATTCTGCTGCTTGATGACGTGCTGAGTGAGCTGGATGCCAAACGGCAGGATTTCGTGCTCAACCGCATCGAAAACGGACAGGTTCTCATTACCTGCTGTGAGCCGGAAAAGCTCGCACAGGTGCAGGGAGGACGCATGTTCTTGGTTTCACAAGGTACGGTGCAGCAGGTATAACGGAAAAGGCAGATGGTTCCTGCGGGAATCATCTGCCTTTTTGCCCTAAAAATTTGCGAAAAAATACCCAGAATGCAACCTGTGGAAAAACGTGTGGAAAAGCTCGCTCGTGTTCGCCGGAAAAGTAAAGAAAAATTGAGGAAAATCAAATATTTTTTGAGAAAACACGTGCAAAACTTCACAAAAAGTGGTATAATAAATATCAGAGTTGGGGCTCCTTTCGGATTCCCCAAAGGACGGAAATTTCACTCGGAGCAGGAGGTGTCTGCATGTATCTGCATCTGGGACAGGATGTGGTCGTTCCGGCCAGTTCCATTCTCGGTGTTTACGATATGGACACTGCAACATGGTCGAAGCATACCCGTGCACTTATCGCCTCTATGGAAAAAGCAGGACGCGTACAGTCTATTTTTGAGGATCTGCCAAAGTCCTGTATTTTGTGTGAAGAAGGCGGTGTGCGCACCCTGTACATTTCCCAGCTTTCGACAGCGACTTTGCTGCGCAGAAGCGAGCAGGGCGCGGCGGAATAATCCGCTCGATTGGATTTTGTTGTGAATAAGACATCCCGTGCAATGCGGGATTGTTTTATTCCATGCTGATTTTTTGTAATTGGAGACAGCAGCCGCAGCCGGCGGCCGGCGCTGTTTTTTCCCTCTCTTAGGAAGGTTCGCCGGAGAAATGGAACGTATGATATGAGTATGAGCGAAGAGATCCTGGATTTGACCGTCAAGGAAACCTATGATGAGAACCAGATTCAGGTGCTGGAAGGACTGGAAGCAGTCCGCAAGCGCCCGGGCATGTACATTGGCTCGACTTCTGCGCGCGGCCTGCACCATTTGGTGTATGAAATCGTGGATAACTCCATCGATGAAGCATTGGCGGGCTACTGCACCCATATTGAGGTGACGTTGGAGCCGGACAGCGTCGTCACCGTGCGCGATAACGGCCGAGGCATTCCGGTCGGCATTCACCCGCAGATGGGTATTCCAACGCTGGAAGTGGTGCTGACTGTGCTGCACGCCGGCGGTAAGTTCGGCGGTGACGGCTACAAGGTATCCGGCGGTCTGCACGGCGTAGGTTCCTCCGTTGTCAATGCCCTGTCCGAATGGCTGGAAGCAACCGTGTATGACGGCGAAAACAAATACACGATGAAATTTGCCCGCGGCAAGACGGTATCTACCCTGCGTTCGGTGCCGTGTGCGCATGAGACCGGCACGACCATTCGGTTTAAGGCGGACGGACAGATTTTTGAAACTTTGCAGTATGACTATGAGATTCTCGCCAATCGGCTGCAGGAGCAGGCGTTCCTCAACGGCGGCGTAAAAATTACGCTGCGCGACGAACGCGATCCGGATGACGAGCCGCGCGAGGACGTGATGCACTATGAAGGCGGCATCAAACAGTTTGTCGCGTATTTAAACCGCAACAAGACGGCGCTGCATCCGGAAGTCATCTATGTGGAGGGCAGCCGCGACAATTCCATGGCGGAGGTTGCACTGCAGTATACCGACGGATACAGCGAAAATCTGCTGTCCTTTGCCAACAACATCAATACAACAGAGGGCGGTACGCATGAGACCGGCTTCAAGTCGGCGCTGACCAAGGTAATTAACGACTATGCCCGCAAGTTTGGCTTCCTGAAGGACAGCGATAAGAATTTCTCCGGCGAAGATGTCCGTGAGGGTTTGACCGCCGTGATTTCCGTCAAGCTGCCGGAGGCGCAGTTTGAAGGCCAGACCAAGACCAAGCTGGGCAATTCGGATATGCGCAATCTGGTGGATTCCATGCTCAGCGAAAAACTGACCATTTTCTTTGAAGAAAATCCGTCTGTCGGCAAGGCGATTATTGACAAGGCACAGACCGCATCCCGCGCAAGAGAGGCAGCGCGCAAGGCGCGTGAAATGACACGCCGCAAGAGCGCACTGGAATCCGGTTCTCTGCCGGGCAAGCTGGCAGACTGTCAGGAGCGAGATCCGAAGCTGACAGAGATTTACATTGTCGAGGGCGATTCCGCAGGCGGTTCTGCCAAGGAAGGCCGTGACCGCCGGTATCAGGCCATTTTGCCGCTGTGGGGCAAGATGCTCAACGTAGAGAAAGCGCGGTTGGACAAGGTCTATGGCAATGATAAGCTGACGCCGATGATTACCGCGTTTGGCGCGGGTTTCGGTGAGGATTTTGATCCGGCAAAGCTGCGCTACGGCAAGATTATTCTGATGGCGGATGCCGACGTCGATGGCAGCCATATCCGAACCCTGCTGCTCACCTTCTTCTTCCGCTATATGCGTCCGCTCATCGAGCAGGGACATGTGTATATCGCACAGCCGCCGCTGTTTAAGAACACCAAGGGCAAGAGCGTGCGCTATACGTATACTGAGCAGGAACAGGTCAGTGTGCTGGCTGAGATGGGTGACGGCGTGGATATTCAGCGCTATAAGGGCCTCGGCGAGATGGATCCGGAACAGCTGTGGGAGACAACCATGAATCCGGAAAACAGAACGCTGCTGCAGGTAACGCTGGAAGATGCTTCGATGGCAGACGAAATCTTTACGCTGCTTATGGGCGAAAAGGTAGAGCCGCGCCGCGAATTCATTCAGAAAAACGCGAAGTACGTCAGCAATCTGGATATTTAATAAGCCGGAGGTACGCATGGACGAATTAAAACAAGCACGGATCAGAGCTGCGGCACAGCAGCTCATGGACGGACATGATGCGCTGGTAGATTTGCTGCCGGCCAAGAAGACGAAAAAGACCTCCGAAGAAGATGCCATCCTAGGGGATGCGCTGGATTCGCTGGAAGAGGCCATTTCTTGTCTCTCTGAATTGTTGGATGAGGAGGCATAAGCAAGTTGGCAAAGGATACTGAAAAGAATAAAATCCATTTTGAAAACCAGAAGATCATTCCGGTCGATCTGGAACGAGAGATGAAAAAATCGTACATCGACTACGCGATGTCGGTTATTGTAGGCCGTGCGCTGCCGGATGCACGCGACGGTCTCAAGCCGGTACATCGCCGTATTCTGTACGCAATGTACGAAGATCACCTGACCGCAGACCGTGCATACCGCAAGGCGGCTACCACCGTTGGTAATGTACTTGGCCGGTACCATCCGCACGGTGATGCCTCGGTATACGACGCGATGGTTCGTATGGCACAGTGGTTCTCGCTGCGCTACCCGATGATTGACGGTCACGGCAACTTCGGCTCGATTGACGGCGACCCTCCGGCAGCTTACCGTTACACGGAAGCGCGTATGAGCAAGCTGGCAGCGCATATGATGACGGATATTGACAAAGATACCGTTGACTTTATGCCGAACTTCGATGACAACCGCAAGGAACCGATTGTTTTGCCGTCGCGTTTCCCGAGCATGCTTGTCAACGGCTCGACAGGTATTGCTGTCGGCATGGCGACCAATATGCCGCCGCACAATCTGACAGAGGTAATCAACGGCATTTGCCATGTCATCGACAATCCGGAAGCAGGTCTTGATGAGATCTGTCAGTATATCAAGGGACCGGATTTCCCGACCGGCGGTGTGATTATGGGCCGCAGCGGCATTCGCGCAGCGTATGCAACCGGCCGCGGCAAGCTCAAGGTTCGTGCGCGCACGCACTTTGAAGAAATGCCGAACAACCGAACCCGCATTGTCGCAACCGAAATTCCATATGGCGTCAATAAGGCGCGTCTGGTGGAGAGCATTGCTGATTTGGTCAAGGATAAGCGCGTAGAAGGCATTTCCGACCTGCGTGATGAATCCGACCGCGAGGGTATCCGCGTTGTCATCGAACTCAAGCGCGATGCCAATGCACAGGTTGTACTCAATCAGCTGTTCCATTACACTCAGCTGCAGGATACATTTTCGGTGAATAATTTGGCACTGGTCAACAATCAGCCGCGCACACTCAATCTGCGCGAGCTCATTGACCAATACATTGAGTTCCAGAGAGAAATTATTGAGCGTCGCAGCCGCTATGAGCTGAAGCGTGCAGAGAAGCGCGCACATATCTTAGAGGGCTTGAAGGTTGCAACGGAAAATATTGACCGTATCATTGCTATTATCCGCGCATCGGCAAATGAGACAGAAGCCAAGCAGAACCTGATTGCAGAGACGTTTATCATCAATCAGATTGCTCTGCTCGGCATCGTAGACGGCAAGGAAGAATATCCGTTCCATCTGGATGAAGAACAGGCACAGGCGATCGTCAGCATGCGTCTGGGTCGTTTGTCCGGTCTGGAGCGTCAAAAGCTCGTCGATGAATACAACGAAATTGAAGGACGCATTCATGAGCTGATGGATGTGCTGGGCAGCCGTCAAAAGCAGCTGGAAGTTGTTCGCACCGAGCTGCTTGCCATTCGCGACAAGTTCGGCGATGAACGCCGCACCGGCATTGAAATCGTAGATGACGATATTGACATTGAAGATTTGATTCCGCAGGAGGACTGCACATATACGCTGACGCACAGAGGCTATATCAAGCGTCTGCCGACCTCATCGTATCGCGCCCAGCGCCGCGGCGGCCGCGGCGTCAATGCCATGGCAACGCGGGAAGAGGATTACGCAGAGGTGCTGTTTGCAGCGTCCTCGCATGACAATATTCTGTTCTTCAGCAGCTTTGGCAAGGTATATCTGCTCAAGGGCTATCAGATTCCGGAGACCAGCCGCACGGCAAAGGGAACCAATCTGGTCAACCTGCTGACGCTGGAAAATGGAGAGACCATTTCCGCGATGTTCAGTGTGCCGGAAGAACAGTACGATGAAAAGCATTATCTGTTCTTTACGACAGAGCGCGGCATTGTCAAGCGCGTTTGCCTCGCTGATATGACACACATCCGCAAGACTGGTCTGCGTGCCCTGTCGCTCAATGAGGGCGATCGCCTGATTGATGTCCGTCTGACCGATGACACGCAGGATATGCTGCTGATTACGGCAAAGGGACGCGGCATTCGCTTCCATGAGAGTGAAGTTCGCGCAATGGGTCGTTCTGCTGTCGGTGTCAAGGGCATTGAGCTGGATGAGGATGACCGCGTGATCGGCGGCGTGCGTGCACGTCCGGAGGGCGAAGTGCTCACGATTACAGAAAACGGTTTCGGTAAGCGGACACCGGTTGAGGATTATTCCATTCATCACCGCGGCGGCAAGGGCATCTTGGCACATGCGCTGAGCGATGCGACTGGTCATATTGCAGGCTGTGCCGTTGTCGATGATGACAATGATGTGCTGATTATCACGGATGACGGCGTCATGATTCGTACGGATGTCGGAGATATTCGTCTGTGCGGCAGAAATTCCAAGGGTGTTATCGTCATGCGCACGGGTGACAATGTCCATGTCAATGCGATTACCCGCGTAGACAAGGAACCGGAGGAAGAACTGGCAGAGGATGAGGTGCCGGAATCTGCCGAAACACAGGACGTGACCGCTGAGGAAACCGATGGCACAGAATAAACATGTCGTGATTTATACCGATGGCGCCTGCTCCGGCAATCCGGGGCCAGGCGGCTTCGGTATTATCCTGCAATACGGAGAGCACCGAAAAGAAATCAGCAAGGGATTTCCGAACACAACCAACAATCGCATGGAGCTTCTCGGTGTCATCACAGCGCTGGAAGCACTCAAAACGCCGTGTACAGTCGATTTGTATTCGGACAGCAAATATGTCATTGATGCCATTCAAAAGGGCTGGGCGGTCAAATGGCGCGCAAAAAATTGGATGCGCACACCCAAAGAACCGGCTAAAAATCCGGATTTGTGGGAACGGCTGCTCGACTTGCTGGAAGTTCACGATGTGACGTTCCATTGGGTCAAGGGTCACGCGCAAAACGAGAATAACAATCGCTGTGATGAGCTTGCTGTGGCGGAGTGGAAAAAAATAAAAGATAACTTATAATATAATTTAAATAAAATTATACAGATAATTATCAAAAGGGGCGAGTGCTATTTCGTTACCGTATCGTCAAGACTTGATATCACGAGCAAAACAGCTCCGAAAAGATGCAACAAAACAAGAAAAACATCTTTGGTATGACTATTTGAGTACGTATCCAGTTAGATTTCAGCGACAGAAAACAATTCGAGGATTTATTGTTGACTTTTATTGCCATGCAGCAAGGCTTGTCATTGAGCTGGATGGTGCACAACACAATGAAGCACAGGGAATGGCATATGACCGGGAGAGAACTGCCGTTTTAGAATCATACCATCTGTTTGTGATACGGTTCTCAAATCAACAGATTGATAAGAATTTTTCGGAAGTTTGTACACAAATCGATCAGATCGTCAAACAACGAACAAAAAGCCTTCCTCTTTGAGGAAGGTGGCACGGCGCAAGCCATGACGGAAGGAGCAGCACGCGAGAAAGTTTGCATTAGAGCTACTCTGATTCGTTTGGCGCGCGGTTCGCAATGGCTTCTTGGCTCTCCCATTGGGAGAGCTGGCATTTGCGAAGCAAATGACTGAGAGGGCAAGGTTCTGCCCAATTCGTATCAGAGTAAATCGGAAAAAACATGCTGGCCAGCTGCTCCCTCAGTCTTGCCGCAAGGCGGCAATCCAGCTCCCTCAAAGAGGGAGCCTAAAAAAGTCTTTCTTCAAAGAACATAAAAATTCAGTCAAACAAGGAGTTTCAACATGGCACTGTTTGTTTCCGAGAAAAATGAAATCATTGCGGCGGTCAATGCCGATTTGCCGTGGGAGCAGATTCCGTATATTGACGAGCCGGACGGCCGCGCATATTATGAGGAGCTGCTCGCGATGCGCGATGCATACGGCATGGCGGCGTTCAATCTGCTGGAAGATGAACCGGATCCGGAATCCGACCGTGGTTGGGAGCATGAAGCACTCAATATGATACATATGGGATAATTTGCATTATAGTATACTAAATGTAGAGGTAGTTGCCTATGCGCCGGACAGATAAATTATGGGGCGGATTTTCGTTGATACAGGATGACCGCTTTTTCAAACTAGGACAGGACACCATGCTTCTGTCCGATTTTGCTTGTCCGCCGGCGCGCGGAAGCATCATGGATTTGGGCTGCGGCAACGGCGCGCTCAGTGTATTGCTGTGCGCACGGCATGCCCATATTACTGTCACAGGATTGGAAATCCAGCCGGAAGTTGCCGCTCTGGCAAAGGAGAATATCACGCACAATGGCTTGGAGCAGCGCATGCGGGTGATTTGCGGCGATATGAAGCAGAGTCAATCACTGTTTTCGACAGGTTCATTTGATTATGTTGTGTGCAATCCACCGTATTTTGCGCAAAACAGCGGATTTTCCGCAAAAGGCGTCAATAAAAGCACGGCACGGCAGGACAGCAGCGGAACGGCGGCAGATGCCGTGCGAGCTGCTGCATATCTCGTCAAATTTGGCGGACGCGCCGCGTTTGTTTATCGGCCGGAACGAATCTGTGAATTGATTACGGAAATGAGAGCCAGACAGTTAGAACCCAAACGCATGCGGTTTGTGCATCAGCGGGCAACCGCTGTGCCGTCTGCGGTTCTGATTGAAGCGCGTCGCGGCAGTGCGCCCGGCGTACAGGTTTTGCCGCCGCTGCTTGTCTGCGGGGAAAACGGAAAACACACGGAAGAATACCGAACGATCTATCACAGGGAGGAATTTTGATGGCAGGAACGCTTTATTTGGTGGCAACACCGATTGGAAACCTGGAGGATCTCACGTATCGTGCGGTTCGGACGCTCGGCGAAGTGGACTTTGTTGCGGCAGAGGATACCCGTGTCAGCGGCAAACTGCTGCATTACTTGGAAATCAGTAAGCCGCTGGTCAGTTATCATGAACACAATAAAAAACAGCGCGGGCCGGAGCTGGTCGAGCGCATATTGGCGGGCGAGAACTGCGCACTGGTGACGGATGCCGGCATGCCGGCAATCAGCGATCCGGGCGAAGATTTGGCAAATTTGTGCCATGAGGCGGGCATTTCCGTGATTCCGGTGCCGGGAGCTTGTGCTGCTGTCAGTGCCTTGGCACAGAGTGGACTGCCGTCCGGAAAATGGTGCTTTGAGGGCTTTCTGCCGACAAACAGTAAGCAGAGAAAAGAACGGCTCGCTGTGCTCAAGCAAGAAACACGGACTTGCATTGTCTATGAGGCACCGCATCGGCTGCGTGCAACGATGCAGGAGCTGGCACAGCAGCTGGGAGAACGCCGCGTGAGTATTTCACGAGAGATTACCAAGCTGCACGAAGAATGCCTGCGCATGACCCTGCCGGAGGCGGCGGCATATTATCAGGAGACAGAACCGCGCGGCGAGTTTGTACTTGTCATTGAAGGTGCGTCCGATCATCCGGAACAGCGAGCGGCAGATCAGATGGAACAGGCCATTGCACTGACCGAAGAATTGACAGCTGCCGGTCTGACCCTGCGCGATGCCGTCAAACAGGCGGCGAAGCAGACCGGTGCGCGCAAAAATCAGCTGTATCAGACCATGCTGGCGCGACAAGAAGAATAAATTCTTGGCTCTCCCTCTGGGAGAGCTGGCATTTGCGCAGCAAATGGCTGAGAGGGCGAATCTCTAACGAATTCGTATCAGGCAAGCCTGAGAAGGAAAGTAGCCGATACAAGCCCTCTCTGTCGCTGCGCGACATCTCTCCCAAAGGGAGAGACAAGTTTGGTTTGTGCGTAAGATAAGAGCAGTAAAATCACCAGTCTTTTCACTGGTGATTTTTATTTGTATAAAATTATTATAAATATACTTTAAGTAATTTTGATAAAAACAAAAAATAGACAAGCCGGATGTTGGGGACATCCGGCTTGTCTTGTACAAAACTTAAAGGGGGGTAAAAAAGAGAGATAAAAGAAAAATCTTTTATATAGCCATTCCTGACTACATGTTCAGTATACCGTAGCTATGTGTACATTGTGTGAATAAAATGAGAAAAAACCGTTAGGACGAAAATTTTTTCTCGGATGTTGCAGGGACACGCCCTTCTTTGGCGGCTTGTTCGCGCAGGCGCTTGTTTTCCGCGTGGGCGGCATCTGCTTTTGGTGTGACCGCATACGTTGCGGTCGCCGTGCACACCAGCTTGTCCGGCGTGTCCTCCATCCAGCCGCGTGCACTGGCGTGGAACAGCTTGCGTCCGCGGAAGGTAATTTCCGACTCGACGATGAGATTTCCGCCGATGCGGCCGGGGCGGATATAGTTGACCGTCATGGTAGCGGTCGGACACAAATGAAAATCTGCATTGTAATATACGAGCAAGCCCATGCCCATGTCCATCATGGCACTGGTGACGCCGCCGTGCAGCCAGCCCATCGGATTGCGCATTTCCGGCTTGAGACGGTAGCGCACGGTACATTTCATGCCATCCTCACTGCAAGAGACGAATTCCGGCGGGATGCGATTGTTCACAGAGCCTTGCTCTGCATTGGTTCGGCGGTTGATTGCGACGCGAAGCCGCTGTTCATGATACTGAGAATGATTCATGAAAGCTCAGTCCTTTTTCTTTTTTTTCAGTGTATCATGTTACGGAGACTTCTGTCAAACACGCCCGCAGTTTTCTTTCGAATTTATATTGTATTCTAAATCCGGAAATAGTAAAATAAAACTGTTCTTCTGCAAAGCAAGCAAAAAATTATGGGAAAATTTCCGATTATTTTACTGGGCTATTGAAATGAACACCAATTTCGTGTATATTAGTATCGCAGACAGGTATTGCCTGCGTGATAATAAAAAAACCTATATCTTTAGGAGGATATGAAATATGGAACGTGTTGTTTATTCGGATAACGCGGCTACCACACCAATTTCCAAGAACGTATATAACGCGATGCTGCCGTACCTGACGACCGGTTATGGCAACCCGTCCAGCCTGTACAAGCTGGGTCGTGATGAGAAAAAGGCGATGGATGAAGCACGCGGCCATCTGGCAAAGTTCTTCAACTGTGACCCGAACGAAATTTACTTTACTTCCGGCGGTTCTGAGGCGGACAATCTGGCAATCAAGGGCCTGTTCTTCTCCGGCAAGCTGCCGAAGAACAAGCGTCATATTATCACCAGCACCATTGAGCACCATGCTGTTCTGTATACCTGCGAATTCATGCAGAAAATCGGCTATGATGTCACGTTCGTCGGCGTAGACGAGCAGGGTCATGTCAAGCTGGATGAGCTGGAAAATGCCATCACAGAGGACACCGCGCTGGTATCCATCATGGCAGCAAACAACGAAATCGGCACCATTCAGGATTTGAAGGCGATTTCGGATATTTGCCACAAGCACGGCGTGCTGTTCCACACCGATGCAGTACAGGCAGTTGGCCACATGCGCATTGATGTGAAGGAAATGGGCATTGACATGCTGTCTCTGTCCGGTCATAAGCTGCATGCACCGAAGGGTACCGGCGCCCTGTATTGCCGCAAGGGCATCAAGCTGGAGCCGCTGATTCACGGCGGCGGACAGGAGCGCGGTCTGCGCAGCGGCACGGAAAATGTTGCCGGTATTGTCGGCTTGGGCGAAGCCATTCGTTATGCAGACGAAAATATGGAAAAGAACATGGCATATGTCAAGGGTCTGCGTGACCGTCTGATTGAAGGCGTGCTCAAGATTCCGTATACCCATCTGACCGGTGATCCGGTAAACCGTCTGCCGGGCACCGCAAGCTTTGTTATCGAGTGCATCGAGGGCGAGTCTCTGGTGCTGCGTCTGGATCTGGCAGGCATTGCTTGCTCGACCGGCTCCGCATGCTCGACCGGTTCTCTCGATCCGTCTCATGTTCTGATGGCAATTGGCCTGCCGCACGAAATCGCACACGGTTCTCTGCGCGTCACGCTGAGTGAGCAGAACACCGAGGAAGATGTAGATTACTTGATTGAAAAGATCACATATGTTGTCAAGACGCTGCGCGATATGTCTCCGGTATGGGATGAGATGATCAGCGGCCAGCCGATGCTGAAGATGTTTGACAACAAGTAAGAATATTTTAGGAATTGTATTGCAATAAAAGGAGTTTATCACTATGGATTACAGCGAAAAGGTAATGGATCATTTTGCCAATCCGCGCAATGTCGGCGTGATTGAAGATGCCAATGCTGTCGGCGAAGTAGGCAATGCCAAGTGCGGCGACATCATGAAGATGTATATGAAGATCAACGACGAGGGCGTCATTGAGGATATCAAGTTCAAGACCTTCGGCTGCGGTGCAGCTGTTGCGACCAGCTCGATGGCAACCGAGATGGTGAAGGGCAAGACCATTGAAGAAGCACTTAAGCTGACCAACAAGGCAGTGGCAGAGGCGCTGGACGGTCTGCCGCCGGTAAAGATGCACTGCTCTGTTCTGGCTGAAGAAGCAATTCAGGCAGCTCTGACCGATTACTACACCCGCAAGGGTCTGAATCCGGATGACTATATCCCGAAAAAGTAAGAGAATCATCCAAAAATTTCATCGAAATAAGCCGCATACAGACGTATGCGGCCTTTTCGGCGTGTATAAGGAGTTTTTCCCATGGAACGTATCACACAGCTGATTGCTGACTTAACGGAATATGACAGCATTGCGGAGGGACTGAAGGCGGGCAAATCACCGGTTGAGGTGACAGGTCTCGCACCGATTCACAAGGCAAATCTGACGGCAGCGCTGGCGGGACAGCTACACAAACAGGCGGTTGTCATCTGTGCGGATGATTTGGCGTGCAGCCGCATGGCGCGCGATCTGGAAGCATTTTCGGAGCGTCCGGTGGAAATTCTTCCGGCAAGGGAATTTGTTTTTCATAACATCGAATCGTCCTCCCGCGAATACGAGCATAAGCGTATTTCCGCGCTGCGCAATTTGCGGCTCGGCAAAAAGACCATTGTTACAACGGTTCCAGCGCTGCTCATGGCGACCATGCCGCCGGAAAAAATGCAGGAGGCCATGTTCTCGATTGATTTTAACGGAGAATATGAGATAGAAGATCTGATTCAAAAACTGCTTCTGGCGGGCTATCGGCGCTGTATGCAGGTAGAAGGTGAAGGACAGTTTTCGGTACGCGGCGGCATTCTGGATATTTTTGTGCCGGGAGAAGACTATCCGGTTCGCATAGAGTTTTTTGACACGGAAGTGGATACGATGTCCTATTTTGACATCGGCTCTCAGCGCCGCACGCGTTCACTGGAAAAGCTGCTGTGCGTGCCGAACATGGAAGTTCTGCCGACGCTGGCGCCGGACGGCATGAAGGGACTGGTCAATAAGCTGACCGGTATTATGCTTTCCCGAACCAATAAACATCCGGAGCTGGATAAAAATCTGCGCCGCGATATTGAGCGGCTCAATAACGATGGCATTTTTCCGGCAGCAGATAAATATTTGCCGCTGATTTATCCGCAGCTGACCTGTGCCGCTGCGTATATTCCGGAGGAAGCACTGGTCTGTTTTGATGACTTCCGTGCGGTGCGTGAGGCGGCCCGTGTATTCACGCTGCGCATGAAGGAAGATGTGGAAGCACTGCTGGAGCGCGGACAGATTTTTGGAAAAAATGCGGTATATCAGCGCAGTCTGGAAGAAGTCATGCAGCAGCTTGCATCGCACAGTATGCTGTATTTGGAGACGTTTTTGAGCTCTGTGCCGGAATGTCCGCCAAAATTGGTGACGGAAATCAAGGCAAAGCAGCTATCTCCGTATTCCGGAAACACGGAAGCAGCCGCGTCGGATATTCGTGCCTATCAGGATATGAATTATCGTGTCATTGTCCTATGTTCCGGCGATATGCGCCGCACGACCATGAAAGAAATTTTGCAGGAGCATGGCATTGACGCGCGGGTGACGGACAGACTGCCGCGGCAGGGCGGTGTCAGCATTTTAGACGGCAGTTTGTCTGCCGGCATCGAATATCCTTCGCTCAAAACGGCGGTTTTGACGGAAGGACAGATGCTTGCTGCGCGAAAAAAGAAAAAAGAACGCCGCAAAAAATCCAATCGAGATCATGTGCGCAGTTATACAGACCTGACGCCGGGCGATTTGGTCGTACATGAACACCACGGCATCGGCCGGTTTGTCGGCATGGAGCGCATGCGGGTAGAGGGCACGTATCAGGACTTTGTCAAGATTGCGTTCGCCGGTACGGATTTTCTGTATGTTCCGGCGACCAGTTTGGATTTGATTTCCAAATACATCGGTGCGGGTTCGGACGCGGCGGAAAGCGGCCGCGTGCGGCTCAACAAACTGGGCGGTGCTGAATGGCAGAAAACACGCAGCAAGGCAAAGGCTGCAGTCAAAGAGCTGGCAGTCAATCTGATTGCGCTGTATGCAGAGCGCGAGCGCAAACGCGGCTATGCCTTTCAAAAGGATGACAGCTGGCAGCATGAATTTGAATCGGCGTTCGAACATGAGGAAACCGAGGATCAGCTGCGCTGTGTACAGGAAATCAAGCAGGATATGGAATCCGAACGCCCCATGGATCGCTTGTTGTGCGGCGATGTCGGCTTTGGCAAAACCGAAGTCGCGCTGCGTGCGGTCATGAAGTGTGTGCTCGGCGGCAAGCAGGCGGCAATTCTTGTGCCGACGACGGTTTTGGCACGCCAGCATTATCTGACCTGCATGGCTCGTTTTTCCGGATGGCCGGTCAAGATTGAAATGCTCAGCCGCTTTAAAACAGCCAAAGAGCAGAAAATCATTCTGGAAAAAGTCAAAACCGGACAGATAGACCTGCTCATTGGCACGCATAAGCTGTTTAACAAGAGCATGAAATTTAAGGATTTGGGCTTGCTGATTATTGACGAAGAACAGCGGTTTGGCGTATCACACAAAGAAAAACTCAAAGAAATGGCGCGGCAGGTGGATGTGCTCACGCTGTCCGCAACGCCGATTCCGCGCACGCTGAACATGGCGCTGTCCGGCATTCGTGATATGTCTGTACTCGAGGAGCCGCCGCAGGATCGGCATCCGGTACAGACCTATGTGATGGAGTACGATGCCGGTGTCATTGCGGAAGCCATGCGGCGGGAATTTTACCGCGGCGGACAGACCTATTATCTGCACAATGAGGTCAGTTCCATTGACACGTGTGCGGCAAAACTCAAAAAAATGCTGCCGGATGCAGAAATTGCGGTGGCGCACGGCAAGATGAGCCAGCGGGAGCTGTCGCGCATCATGACGCGCATGAGTGACGGCGACATTGATGTGCTTGTGTGCACGACAATTATTGAGACAGGTATTGACATTGCGAATGCCAATACGCTGATTATCGAGGACGCCGATCATATGGGCTTGTCTCAGCTGCATCAGCTGCGCGGCCGTGTCGGTCGCTCGGCGCGGCATGCGTTTGCATATTTTACGTTCCAGCGCGGAAAAACACTGTCGGATATTTCGCAAAAGCGCTTGAATGCGGTGCGGGAATTTGCAGAATTTGGCTCCGGTTTCAAGATTGCCATGCGAGATTTGGAGATTCGCGGTGCGGGCAATGTGCTCGGCGCAGAGCAGTCGGGACATTTGATGAATGTCGGCTATGATTTGTATTTGAAGCTGCTCGAAGAAGCGGTTTTGGAGGAAAAGGGCGAAAAGCCGCGTTCCAGCACCGATTGCACGGTGGAGCTGCTGGTCAATGCCAATTTGCCGGAGAAATATGTCGAGGATTCCGGTCAGCGCGTGGACTTATATCGCCGCATTGCTGCGATTCATACAGAGGAAGAACGAGCAGACCTGCTGGATGAGATGATTGACCGCTTTGGCGAGCCGCCGGCATCGGCAGTTGCGCTGTGTGATATTGCGCTGCTGCGCGCCCGCGCTGCCGTGCAGGACATCATGGACATTCGTCAGAAGGACGGCAGAATCTATCTGACTTGGGCGAAAGACGGCACGGATCTGCGCCGCATGGCGGCACTGTGCGGCATGCAGAAGTACAAAGGCCGTTTGCTGCTCAACGCAGGCGAAGAACCATATCTGTCGCTGCGCCTGAATCCAAAGGAACGCCCGCTTGAGATGGCGCAGGAGCTTGTCATGCTGTATACGCAGCTCGGAGAAAAAATGCAAGAAAACAAATAATATAAAGCAACAAATATTATACTATTAGTATACAAACCGTGTCGACTTCGTGATAAACGAAGCTGGCACGGTTGTTTTTCGCACAATTTAACTCGTCTCTCCCTCTGGGAGAGTCGAGAAGCAGGTGCGAACTGCGCACGCTGAATAAATCAGAATTGCCCTGATGCAGACCTGTCCGCGTGTTGCTCCTTCCGTCACGGCTCGCGCCGTGCCACCTTCCTCAGAGAGGAAGGCTTTTGTATCGCGCAATTTAACTAGTCTCTCCCAAAGGGAGAGCCGAGAAGCCGGTGCGAACTGCGCGCCTGACGAATCAGAATTGCCCTGATGCAGACCTGTCCGCGTGTTGCTCCTTCCGTCACGGCTTGCGCCGTGCCACCTTCCTCAGAGAGGAAGGCTTTTGTATCGCGCAATTTAACTAGTCTCTCCCAAAGGGAGAGCCAAGAAGCCGGTGCGAACTGCGCGCCTGACGAATCAGAGCTGCTTTGTCAGGAATTAGCACTCTCGTATGCTGAGTGCTAAAATTAACAAACTTGTAACAACTATGCTATTGCATTTCCTTTTAGACGGAACTATAATGCAGGTGTTAGGAAATCTAAAGACGATGTGTCACATATGATACACAGTCCGGCCAAGGGAGGTAACACCATGAATGCACAAAAATTTACGCAAAAATCTCTGGAAGCAATCCAAGATGCAAATGCGCTGTACAATGAGTATGGCAATGCAGAGATGGGACAGGAGCATTTGCTGCTCGCCCTGCTGCATCAGGACGGCGGATTGATTGCCCAGCTTATGACAAAAATGGGCATTGACCCGAATAATCTCGAAAGACAGACGCGTCAGGCAGTGGAAAAGCTGCCGCGTGTATCCGGCGGACGCGATGCCAGCCGCATGTACGTCACCTCGGATTTGCAAAAAACCTTGAATGAGGCAGAACATGCCGCAGAGCAGATGAAGGACGATTTTGTTTCGGTGGAGCATTTGTTCCTTGCGCTGATCGACACGGCTTCCGGTTCTGTTCGTGATCTGTTCCGCACGTTTGGCATCCAGAAAAATAATTTCTTGCAGGCTTTGTCCTCTGTGCGCGGCAATCAGCGCGTGACAACGGATTCTCCGGAGGACACCTATGATGCGCTGAAGAAATACGGCACGGATTTGGTCGAGCAGGCTCGCCAGAAAAAGATGGATCCGGTCATCGGCCGAGATGATGAGATTCGTAATGTCATTCGGATTTTGTCTCGTAAAACCAAGAACAATCCGGTTCTGATCGGTGAACCGGGCGTCGGCAAGACCGCCATTGCAGAGGGTCTGGCACAGCGTATTGTGCGCGGTGACGTGCCGGGTACGCTGAAAGACAAGACCATTTTCTCGCTGGATATGGGCTCGTTGGTCGCCGGTGCGAAGTACCGCGGCGAATTTGAGGAACGTCTGAAGGCGGTTCTGAATGAAGTCAAAAAGAGCGAAGGCCATATCATTCTGTTCATTGATGAGCTGCATACCATTGTCGGCGCAGGCAAAACAGACGGCGCCATGGACGCCGGCAACCTGTTAAAGCCGATGCTGGCACGCGGCGAGCTGCACTGTATCGGTGCAACGACACTGAACGAGTATCGCCAGTATATCGAAAAGGATCCGGCACTGGAACGTCGTTTCCAGACCGTCATGGTCGGTGAGCCGACAGTGGAAGATACCATTGCGATTCTGCGTGGTCTGAAGGAACGCTATGAAGTCTATCACGGCGTAAAGATTCAAGATTCTGCGCTGATTGCAGCCGCTACACTGTCCAATCGGTACATTACCGACAGATTCCTGCCGGATAAGGCGATTGATCTGGTCGATGAAGCGTGTGCAATGATTCGCACGGAAATTGACTCCATGCCGACCGAGTTGGATGTTATTCAGCGCAAAATCATTCAGCACGAAATCGAAGAAGCAGCCCTCAAGAAAGAGGATGACAAGCTGTCCAAGGAGCATCTGGCAGAAATTCAGAAGGAATTGGCAGAGATGCGCGAGCAGTTCAATTCGATGAAGGCGCGCTGGGACAACGAAAAGAATGCCATTGGCAAGGTACAGAAGCTGCGTGCAGATATTGAGCAGTTAAATGCAGATATCGAACGCGCAGAAGAACGATATGACCTCAACAAGGCTGCGGAACTCAAATACGGCCGGCTGCCGGAACTGAAAAAGCAGCTGGAAGAGGAAGAAGCAAAGGCCGAGCAGGCAGAGGGCAAGCACACCCTGCTGCGTGATAAGGTCACCGATGAAGAAATTGCCCGCATTATCGAGCGTTGGACCGGCATTCCGGTTGCCCGTCTGATGGAGGGTGAGCGCGAGAAGCTGCTGCATTTGGAAGACACCCTGCACAAGCGTGTCATTGGTCAGGATGAAGCGGTGAAGCGTGTATCCGAAGCGATTCTGCGTTCCCGCGCAGGCATTCAGGACCCGAATCGTCCGATTGGTTCGTTCCTGTTCCTCGGCCCAACCGGTGTCGGCAAGACCGAGCTGGCAAAGACGCTGGCAGCTACGCTGTTTGACGATGAAAAGAATCTGGTTCGCATTGATATGTCTGAGTATATGGAAAAATACTCCGTCTCTCGTCTGATTGGCGCACCTCCGGGATATGTCGGATACGAAGAAGGCGGCCAGCTGACCGAAGCGGTTCGCAGAAAGCCGTACTCGGTTGTTCTGTTCGATGAAGTCGAAAAGGCACATCCGGATGTATTCAACGTCCTGCTGCAGGTACTGGATGACGGTCGTATCACCGACTCGCAGGGTCGTACCGTGGACTTCAAGAACACCATTATCATTCTGACTTCTAATCTGGGTTCGTCTGTTCTGCTCGATGGCATCGGCGCAGATGGTGAAATCCGTGAGGATGCAAAACAGCAGGTACATGAACTGCTGCGCCGCTCGTTCCGTCCGGAATTCCTCAACCGTCTGGATGAGATTGTATTCTACAAGCCGCTGACCAAGGAGAATATTACGGGTATCATTGACCTGCTGATTCAGGCTCTGAGCAAGCGTCTGGAAGACAAGCAGCTGTCGGTAGAACTGACCGATGCCGCAAAGCAGTATGTCATTGATAACGGCTACGATCCGGTTTACGGCGCTCGTCCGCTCAAGAGATTCTTGCAGCGCAATGTGGAGACACTGCTTGGCAGAACGATTATTGCGGGTGATCTGTCTGAGGGCACAAAGCTGGTTGTTGATTACCAGAATGGCGAATTGACAGTCACACCGGTATCCGTTGTGTCGGAGTAATCGGAAAATCTGCACATGGATGCAGGGAAAATAATGTCGTATATTGTTAAAAATGCAGTCCTGTGAAAACAGGGCTGCTTTTTTGCTGTATTCTTTGGAATATATGTCAATATGTATGATAAAAAATAAACAATGTGAGAAAGCGGATTGTATATATTAGATAAAATGAAATAAAAAACAAGAGATATATGCGATAAATATGGAGAAAATGAGGAATATTTCGATTTATAACAAGAAAAAGATTGAGAATAACTTGACAAAAAGGAAAAGGCGTTCTATCATATGAAAAGTGCAAAAAAGCACAGAAAAAAGCACGGAAAAAGATAAATCAGAAATGTGTTGCGGGGGATCGAACATATGAAGCATATAAATCCGGGCGAACAATTCCGCATACCGATGGATGCGGTAGAGGATGATGTCGAAAAATCAGGAAACAAACGTCTGAAAACGATCTGGGAGAAAATACAGCAGGAACAGGACGTCGATGCGATGGAATACATGAGCTTGGCGTACATCTATGGAAACAGCGGCCTTCCGGCGAGTTTGGAAAAGGGGATTGGATTTCTGCATTTGGCAGCACAGGGCGGCTGCACGACGGCACAGCACTACATGGCGGACTGCTACGCCTATGGGATTGGCGTGCCGCAAAACATTGGTCTGGCATGCAGATATTATCGCCTGTCGACACAGGACAGCGATGACGAGCTGAGAGAAACAGCACGCCGACAGCTGGAAAGACTACAGACATATTAAAAAAAGAAACGGCGCGTGTGCCGTTTCTTTTTTGTTGCGCCCGCAGCGCTAAGCCAGATGAAAGACATCAATCAAGAAAATCATGGCGAGTCCATAGTACGTCACCACGGCAACGAGATCGTTGACAGTTGTGATGAGCGGGCCGGAAGCCACAGCCGGATCAATGTGAATTTTATGGAAAAATATGGGAATTACCGTGCCCACAAGGCTGGAAATAATCATCGCTACAATGAGCGAAATGCCGACACAGCCGGACAGCAGAAAGGCCTGTCCCCAATCGTATCCTTTAAAGAAGTGGATATAGATGCCGAGTGATACCAGCGTCAGTACAGCCAGCAGGGCGCCGTTGATGAGACCTACACGCATTTCCTTGAACAGCAGACGGAGCTTTTTGGTGCCGGTCAGATTTTCGTCCATCAGCACGCGAATGGTGACCGCCAGAGACTGGGTGCCGACATTGCCTGCCATGTCCAGAACCAACGACTGGAAGCAAATGACAATTGGCAGCACAGCGACAACCGACTCAAACATGCCGACAACGGATGACACCAGCATGCCGAGAAACAGCAGCGCAATGAGCCAGGGAAACCGCTTTCGAACGCTGTCCCAAACGCCTTCGTTGAGATCTTCTTCTCCGGTCAAGCCGCCCAATTTTGCGTAGTCATCGCCGAGTTCGTTGTCAACCAATTCTACAACATCCGATGCAGTGATAATACCAATCAGTTCTTTGTCGCTGTTCAGCACAGGGAGAGAACGTTCGGCGTAATCCACGATCTGGTCAATACAAGCTGAAATTTTCTCATGATCGGTCACATACGGATAGGAACGAACGATGAGTTTTTCCAGTGAATCTTCAGAACGAGCGATAATCAAATCCTTCAAGTCGATGGCGCCGTAAAACCGGCCGCTCTCATCTACAACATATAAGATGGAAATATTGTCGTTTTCTCCTGCCTGCCTGACGAGTTCCTTCATGGCCTGCCGAATCGTCATGCCCTTTCGAATACAGATGTAATTGGTCGTCATGCTGCTGCCGATTTCATCTTCATCGTACGAGAGCAGCATTCTGACATCCTCGGCGGAATCTTCATCCAGATGGCTGACGATTTTGCGTTTGTCTTCTTCCTCCAAATCGTCCAAGGCGTCTACGGCATCGTCGGAATCCATGTTGGAGATGACCTTTGCAGCTTCTTTGCTGGGCAACTCCTTCAAATACGGTTCCGCATCGTCAAAATAGGAAAAAATCTCTGCGACATACTCTATGCCCAGTATGGGATACAGCTTTTGACGCTCTTCCGGCGTCAGGGCGGTCAGTGCATCTGCCAGATCATTTTCGTGATAGTTTAACAGCTTTTCCCTCAGCTCTGCCGGTGCGGAGTTGCTGCGGATGATGGACAAAATTTCCTTTGGATAGTTTTTGTTCTGCATATACATCACCTCGTTAAAAAGTTGCTAATTTTTTAAAAGCATACTACGATGGTCGTTGCTTTGCAACCCTTTTTACAAAAACTTTTCATTCTTGTTTCGAACAAGATATAGTGTTTGAAACAAAGAAACACGTGCGAAAAATACGAAATAACTTGATTTCTATTGCGAAATAGTTTATGATACTACCAAAGATTGCGAATGATAAGGGGTGCAGACATGAGTAAGGATTTTAGAAAACTGATTCAGGAAAGCGTAAAGCAGAAGCAGCTGCATCCGGAAGACATTCCGTCCCTGGATTTGTATATGGATCAGGTGATTGCGCTGATGAGCGAACATTTGGGCGAAGATGGAGAAAAAGAACCGCTGACGCGTACCATGATTCACAATTACAGCAAGGCGGGCGTGATTTCTCCCATTAAAGGCAAAAAATATTCGCGGGAACAGATCTTACAGATGCTGGCGGTGTATTCGCTTAAGAATCTGCTGAGCATTTCGCAGATTAAGCGTATTTTGAACGGCGTAGAGCAGAGCGGCGCGGGAGAAAAGGGCTTGGAAAATTGCTTTCACACCCAGCTGGAGCGGAGAGCCAACATCAATGCACAGCTGATGGATTCCATTGATGCCATTGTGCATGACAATGATATGAAACTCGGCACACCGGCGGCCGCGATGTCTGTGCTGCTGACCATTGCGGATTTGAACAATACGTTGACCTCGCTTGCTTCCGCCATCACACAGGAATGCTTTCCTGAGCTTCCGGATACCAAGAAAAAACGATGAGCAGCATGCTTCTCTTTGCGCACGACAAAGAGAAGCATTTTTTTATGAACTTTTTGTAAAAAGCGGCGGAATTTCAAGTATCGTCACACTGTGTTCACACAAATAACGTAATATAAAAATATAACTTGGGTATTCAGAGAGGAGCATGCCATATGTTCACAATTTTGATAGCAGATGATGAAGAACGAATCCGCCGTTTGGTTTCTGATTTTTTGCGCCGCGATGGGTATACCGTCCTGCAGGCGGCGGACGGCGGACAGGCTATGGAACTGATTGACCAGAAGCTGGGTTCCATTGACCTGATTATTTTGGACGTGATGATGCCGGTGTACGATGGCTGGAGTGTTCTGCGCCATATCCGCAGCAAAAACACGGAGGTACCGGTTATGATGCTGACGGCACGCACGGAGGAAAATGACGAGGTGTTCGGCTTTGACCTCGGCGCAGATGATTATATCACCAAGCCGTTTTCTCCGATTGTGCTGTCTGCGCGGGTGCGCGCCATTGAAAAGCGCTGCCATCAGCGCAGCGAGGGCGTGTATCAGGCGGGCGAGCTGTCTGTCAATGAAATTCGCCGTGAGGTGTGTGTCGCCGGACAGACGGTCGATTTGACGCCGAAGGAATATGAATTGCTCATTTACTTCAAAAACAATCAAAACATTGCGGTTTCCCGTGAAAATATCCTGAATGCTGTGTGGGGATATGATTATTTTGGCGATTTGCGCACGGTAGATACCCATGTCAAAAAGCTGCGCGCCAAGCTGGGCGACTGCGGCAAGATGATCGAGACCGTGCGCGGCTTTGGCTACCGGTTTGAGGGAGAACAGCAGTGAAAACACATGCGTTCCGTCCGCAGCAGGAGGAAAACGGAAAGCGATACCGCGGTATACACACGTTAAAATTTCGATTTTTCAGCTGTGTGGCATTGACGGCGGCGATTTATATTGTTGTGATTATTCTGCTCAACCTGCTGTTTTTTCAGCGGTATTATCTGGTGGAGAAAAAGCAAAATTTGACCAAGGTTTATCAGCACATCAATGCCTGCTATACCGGAGATGTGACGGTGCTGGAGGATGAGCTGAAGCATTTGGAGAAAAACAATAATATCCGAATCAGTATCCTGAATCAGTATGATCAGACGCTTTATGACACCATTTATCAGCATGACCGCAACGGACGCAATTTTGTGATGGAAGACCCGCTCAGACAGACGATTTATGTCTATAACAGCGAGGAATTGGAAAAGAAAGGCTACACCTTTTCCAGTTTACAGGACTCGGACGGGCAGGTGGCGTATATCGCGCTGCTGGGCAAGCTGCAAAATGAGGATACGGTGCTGCTGCGCATACCGACAACCGCGCTCAAAGAAGAACGGTCGGTCAATTTGGCATTTCTGATTATCTCCGGATTTGCGGCGCTGTTTGCGTGTCTGGTTGCGGGATTTTTTATCGGCGGAAAATTTACGCGGCCGATTACCGAAATGACGCAGCTCGCACGTGCCATTACACGTCTGGATTTTTCTAAAAAATACACCGGCACATACCATGATGAGTTGGGCGAGCTGGGAGACAGCCTGAATAAGATGTCCAAGGATCTGGAATCGTCAATTCATGAGCTGCAGCAGATGAATGAACAGCTGCAGCGGGAAATTGAGGAAAAACAGCGCATTGATGACATGAGAAAAGAGTTTATCATCAATATTTCGCATGATCTCAAGACACCGATCGCCTTGATTCAGGGATATGCCGAGGGCCTGCGCGTCGGCATCAGCGATTCAGAAGAAGCAAAAAATGAGTACTGTGATATTATCATTGATGAAGCCAAGCGCATGAACCATCTTGTGCGGCAGCTGCTGGATTTGTCCAAAATTGAATTGGGCAATACCGTGCCGAATAAAACCGAGTTTGATGCCTATGAGCTGGCGGAAGCAGTGGTGGAAAAAACACAGGTCATGTGGCAGGAAAAGCAGCTGCATGTAGACGTTTCCGGCGTTGGCAATGAAATGCTGTATGCGGATTATGATATGCTGGAACGCGCTGTGATGAATTACATGACAAATGCCATCGACCATACGCCGACAGGCGGACATATCCGGATTCAGACCGCCGAAGATGCCAAGCATATTGTGCTGACGGTGGAAAATGAAGGCAGTCAGCTGGCACAGGAAGAGATGGATAAAATTTGGGATAAGTTCTATAAGCTGGATAAATCGCGCACGCGCGTCAGCGGCGGCGGCTCCGGCATTGGGCTTTCCATTGTTCGTGCGATTATGCACGCGCACAACGGCGGATGCGGTGTGCGCAATGTGGAACAGGGCGTTGCGTTTTATCTGACACTGCCAAAGCATACATAACAAAGCAAACCGAAAATCTGTGGAATATCTGCACAGATTTTCGGTTTTTTGCAAAAAATCGGCAGTTTGCCACTTGGTAGACATATCCGGGTGTGTTATACTGGAAATAACACAAACATGATTGACGAAAGAAAAAGGAGTATTGTTGGAAATGGAATTCCGCGATTTGGGCATTGATGAAGAGCTTCTGCACGCGCTCAGCGATGCCGGTTATACCGTACCGACCCCGATACAGGAGCAGGCGATTCCGGCGGCTGTTGCGGGCAAGGATGTACTCGGACTGGCGCAGACCGGTACAGGCAAGACCTGTGCGTTTGCGATTCCGATTTTACAAAAGTTAAAAAATGAAGAACGGCTGCCGGGATTCCCGCCGATCCGTTCGCTGATTCTCACGCCGACCCGTGAGCTGGCGATTCAGATCTATGACAGCCTTGTTTCTTATGCGAAATATACAGATATTCGCTGTGCGCTGGTATATGGCGGCGTTTCACAGTACAACCAGACCGAAGCACTGAGCGCCGGTGTCGATGTCCTCGTGGCAACGCCGGGCAGACTCAACGATTTGTGCGGTCAGGGATACATTGATCTGGAGGACATTGAACTGTTTGTGCTCGATGAGGCGGATCGCATGTTGGACATGGGATTTGTCGATGATGTGGAACGCATTATCCGCCGTATGGGTGAGCACGATGACATGCAGACGCTGCTGTTTTCCGCAACCATGCCGAAATCCGTGCAGTCGCTGGTCAAGCGCCTGCTCAAAGATGACTTCACGCGCGTAGAAGTCAATCCGGTCTCCACAACCGTGGAAAAAATTGATCAGTCGGTGTATTTTGTAGATCGGGAAAATAAGAAAAAGCTGCTGCTGTACACGCTGCGTGATCCGGAGCTGCACCGCGCGTTGGTATTTGTGCGCACCAAGTCGGGCTGCGATAGAGTGGCGCATGATTTGAACCGCGCGCATGTCGGCGCAGGCGCCATTCACGGCGATAAATCGCAGATTGACAGGCAAAATGCACTCAACCGCTTCAAGGAAGGCAAGATTCGCGTGCTCGTTGCAACGGATATTGCGGCGCGCGGACTGGATATTAGCGATCTGTCGCATGTCATCAACTATGACGTGCCGACGGAACCGGAAAATTATGTGCACCGTATCGGCAGAACCGGCAGAGCGGGTCATGGCGGCATTGCCATCACGTTCTGTCAGGCGGATGAGGTTCCGTATCTGCGTCGGATTGAAAAGACCATTGACCGAGAGGTTCCGGTGCGTGAGGACAACCCGTATCCGATGCAGGAAAAGCCGCACGAGGGCCGCGGGACAGGAAGATCCCGTTCGCGCCGCGGCAATCGCGGCAGACGCAGCCTGAACAATCAGAAAAAGGCCGCAGATACCAGTGCAGAGCAAAATACCGTGGAAAAATCGACGGAAGAAAAGGAAAATACTTCGCGCCGTCCGCGCCGCAGACGCAGACGCCCGAGCGGAGAGAATCGCCCGAATCCGGCGAATAACAATGGATGAGAATTTATGCCTTCCTCTTTGAGGAAGGTGGCGCGGCGCAAGCCGTGACGGAAGGAGCAGCACGCGGGCAGGTCTGCGCAAGAGATAGCTTGATTTATCAGGATTGCGGTTCGCACCAGCTTCTTGGCTCTCCCTTCGGGAGAGCTGGCATTTGCGAAGCAAATGACTGAGAGGGCAAGACGCTGACAAATTCGTGTCAGGGTAAACCTTCAAGAACATGCTAGCTGGTATTAGCCCTCTCTGTCACTGCGCGACATCTCTCCCAGAGGGAGAGACAAGTTTGGACTGTGCGTAAGAAGGAGCTAGCCCTCTCTGTCGCTGCGCGACATCTCTCCCAGAGGGAGAGACGAGTTTGGACTGTGCGTAAGAAGGAGCTAGCCCTCTCTGTCGCTGCGCGACATCTCTCCCAGAGGGAGAGACGAGTTTGGACTGTGCGTAAGAAGGAGCCAGCCCTCTCTGTCGCTGCGCGACATCTCTCCCAGAGGGAGAGACAAGTTTGGACTGTGCGTAAAACAAAGCCATGCTCTAAAAAGAAAACATAAACCCCGTAGTTTCGAAACTACGGGGTTTTGCATACAACCACCAATCCCCGCCGAGAAGGCGGGGACTGGAGAAGGAAAATAAATTGGTGGTATTCGAGATTAGACCTGAACCCAAACAGCACCCTTGTCTGCGGACTCTGCGCAGGCGTTGATCCACTTGATGCCGTCAATGCCGTGATCCAGATCCGGATAGATGACATTCTTTACAGTCTCTTCATCGCCGCGATCCTTTGCGTCCATGACGACTGCGAAACGCTTGTACAGGTTGGACCAAGAGTCGATCAGGCCGGTGTAGTGCAGCGCACCGATGCGCTCATCTTCCTGTGCCGAAGCATCCAGATAATCCAGACCGCGGTACAGCAGCTGCTCCGGCTGACCCTGAATCTGATACTTTACAACATCCGGACGAGCATCGTTCCACTCCAGAGATGCCTTGGAACCTACGATGCGGATGTGCTGAGAGGACATGTCGCCGGCGTTGACGCAGGAGCACCACATGCGGCCAACAGCACCGTCTTCATAATGCATCAGAACATATGCGTTGTCCTCCAGCGGATAGCGGGAGCCGACAAATGCCTGACGGTCGCACAGAACTTCCTTCAGCTTCTGATCCGGGCAGATGAGCTGAGACATATAGTACGTATGGGTGGACAGATCGCCCAGAACGAATGCCTTGCCTACCTTGGCTGGATTTACGCGCCACTTCTGACCCTCAGACTTTACGTCGCCTTCCGGATCGCAGCCGAAGCCGTGTGCATAGCGCAGCTCGATCATGTTGATCTTGCCCAGCTTGCCGGAGGTTACCATCGCGCGCATCTGCTTGAGCATATCGAAACCGGAGAAGCCGTAGGTTACAGCGACGATCTTGCCCTTCTCCTCAGCCAGCTTCTTGATTTCTTCGCCCTGCTCAGCCTCAAAGAACAGCGGCTTCTCGCAGATAACGTGCAGGCCAGCTTCCAGTGCTGCCTTGGTTACTTCGTAATGCAGGAAATTCGGGGTTGCAACGTCAACGACTTCGATGCCGTCCTCACGCTTTGCTTCTTCCTCGAACATCGTCTTGTAATCCGGATAGCAGCGATCTGCATCCATGCCGAGGCTTACGCCAAATTCTCTGCAGCGCTCTGCGTCTACATCAAATGCAGCAGCAGTGAGCAGGAACGAGGTGTTGTCGCGCATTGCGCCCAGACGATGCTTGTAACCTACCTGAGAGGTCTTGCCTCCGCCTACGATACCCCAACGGAACGGCTCTCTCTTAATCAGCTTTTCACCTAAATACATAACCAATACTTCCTTTCTCGTGTTTTCAAAACATCATTCGACTTGTGAATTTCTTATTCCATACCATTTGTCTTTGTGATTACGAAAGACGAAAATTTTATTTGTTTTTTGTTGTTTTCGTTTTCGTTGTCTGTATTATACGGCAGGATTGACAAAACGTAAATATTGGATATAATGGAAAACATCATCAATTTTGCGGAAAAGAGGAACGCGTATGTATGAACTGGGAGCGGGCATTCTGCCCAACTCGATCTGTGTGCCGCTGACGGCAACGGCACGTGCGCAGGCACTGTATTTTTATCCTGTGCTGTGCGGACATTATTACTGCGACAGCCAGTATCAGGTCAGCAGACCATGTTATGAGAATCCGCTGCTGCTGTTTGTGCGCAGCGGCAGCATGGCGCTGGAATATGACGGGGAAACCTATCATGCAGAGAAGGGAGATATTTTGCTGCTCGACTGCGACCGGCCGCACACCTATCGCACAGAGAGCGGCGCAGAATTTTTATATCTGCATTTTGACGGCAGCAATGCCCATGATTTGGTGCGCGCCATTGCGGCGGAAAGTCCGGTTGTGCAGCGGGAAGAAAATATGCTGATTGGACAGAGACTATATGATATGGTGCAGGACTATCAAAAAGTGGGTCTTGGCAGCGAGGCGGAGGACTCCATGCGCATTTATCAGCTGCTCACATGGCTTGCCCTTCCGCCGCGAAAGCTGTCGCGGCGTGACAATCCCATCAACCAGACGGTGGAATATATCCGCGAGCATGTGGGTGACGCCATCACACTGCGTGAGCTGGCGGATATGGCTCATTTAAGTGCCTGCCATTATTCGCATGAATTCAAGCGGCAGACCGGCTTTTCTCCGATGGAATACGTCATCAATACGCGACTGGAAAAGGCAAAAATGCTGCTGCTGCAAACAACCATGTCCGTGATAGATATTGCGTATGAAGTCGGATATGAAAGCGGCGGCAGCCTGAGCAACTTATTTATTAAAAAGGTCGGCTGTTCGCCGCGCGAATATCGGCGGACAAACGGCATTTTTTGATTCATCACACGATGTACACACAAAATTTACTGTTTTGCAATTGTTTGTCCTTGGTATCGGTGGTATAATGGTTAAGTGAAACTATCGCGCCAAGTGGGGGAAGCCGCTGCTTTCCTGTGGCGGCGGGATGAAAAATGAAGAACAGGAGAATCAAACATGAAGCGATTACTTTCCATGCTCATGGCTGGTATCCTCTGTGTCGGTATGCTGGCGACAATGACCGGCTGCGGCACGAAGGATAATACACCGGTTGTGGCAACCATTGACGGAGAGGATGTACATTCCAGCGAGCTGGCAGCGTACATTGTCTATAATCTGATGTACTATGAAAACTCCTTTGGCATGGATGTTCAGTCCATGGCAAGCGATGAAATCTTTGGCAGCATCAAGGAAGGCTGCCTGAATCAGGCAAAGCAGTATCGTGCCATCAAAAAGCTGGCAGAAAACGAGGGTGTGAGCCTGAGCAAGGATTCCAAGAAAGAGCTCAAGGAAAATCTGGACAACAACAGACAGCAGCTCGGCTCGCAGACCGGTACGTTTACCCGTTGGCTCAAGTACAAGGTCAAGGGCGATGAAGATCCGTTTGTGACCTATCTCAACAGCTATGGCTACACCGAAAAGCTGTACGAGAGCAACAACGAGACCATGCAGCTGATGTATGACATCATTGATAAGTATTACGATCAGGGCGATATCACCAAGCAGTTCCAGAACACCTATCTGCACGCAAAATCCATTCTGATTAAGGATGTAGATGACAACGGCAACGAGCTGACCGGCGATGCACTGACCGCAGCCCAGAACAAGGCACAGTCTATTCTGGATCAGGTCAAGGCAGATCCGAGCAAGTTTGACGATCTGTGGAAGGAAAACAATGCGGACACGGCACAGTCCAAGAACGGCTACTACTTCACCGAGGGCGACATGGTAGACGAGTACTATCAGGCAGTTGCTAAGATGGAAGAAGGCGCCATCAACGATCAGCTGGTATATTACAAGGGCTATGGCTGGTTCATCATTGAAAAGCTGAAGCTGGAGGATTCCGCACTGACCGATACCTCTGCGTATCTGAAAAACTCCGGCAATGGCGATGAGAGCACCATCAAGTCTGCAATTGGTCAGCAGATGGTTCAGGACAAGCTGGACGGCATCATCGAGGATATGAAGGTAGAGACCACTGACGAGTACGATAAGATTACTGCGTACAACGTCAATACCTATCTCCCGTTCAATGCCGATGCATTCGTATCCAACGGCTCCGGTTCTGCCGGCTCCGCTGTTGGTTCCGCCGGCTAATCATAGCATGGCATAACCGAAAATGCTTGAGGGAGCACCCGTTCGGGGTGCTCCTTTTTGTGTACAGTGTAGAAATTTGCAAAGATTTTGTGAAAAACACGGGGATTCCTTGCAATCGTCACAAGAAAGTGTTATCTTTTTGAAAAAGAACCCGTGATAAATGAGAAAGGGGATTGCTGTGAATCTCATTATCCATATGAACACATTGGTCATCACGATCATTTCCATTCTGTATATATATCAGATGGGATATATCGGCGTGGTGTTTATCGGAGAGTACATCCACAAGCGCCGCAAAAAGAACCACGCGGAGCCGCTTGTCAAAACCAATCGGTATGCGGCGATTATTTCCGCGCGAAATGAGTCCGGTGTGATTGGTCAGCTGCTGGATACCATTCGGGCGCAGACGTATCCGGCGGAATTTTTGGATGCGATTGTTATTGCGGATAACTGCACGGACGATACCGCGCAGGTGGCGCGCGACCATGGCGCCATTGTCTATGAACGCTTTAACAAAGAGCTGGTCGGCAAGGGCTATGCGCTGGATTATCTGTTTGATAAGCTGAAAAAGGGCGTCGGTGATGACTACTATGATGCATATGTCATCATTGATGCGGATAATCTGCTGGATGAACACTTTTTTGAGGCGGTCAACAAGACATTCTGTCAGGGTTACCGCATCATGACAACCTACCGAAATTCCAAGAACTTTGCAACCAACTGGATCTCTGCGGGATATTCGCTGTGGTTCATGCGAGAGGCAAAATTTTTGAACAATGCCCGCATGATGCTGGGTACCAGCTGTGCGGTGTCGGGTACCGGCTTTGTCGTGGCAAGTGCGGTCATTCGCGAGCGCGGCGGCTGGCCGTATCACCTGCTGACGGAGGACATTGAATTTACCGTAGATACCGTCATTCACGGCGAAATGATCGGCTATTGCGGCGATGCGATGCTGTATGATGAGCAGCCGACGACATTTAGCCAGTCTTGGACCCAGCGTATGCGCTGGGCAAAGGGCTTTTATCAGATTGTTGCCAATTACGGCGGCAAGCTGAGCCGCGGCATTGTCACCAAGCACCACATCAAAAAACTCGCCAGCTATGACCTGACGATGACGGTTATGCCGGGTATGCTGATTACCATGGGCATTCTCGCACTGGACATTGCCATGCTGCTGATGGGTGTTTTCGGTTCGCTGTACATGCCGCACATGATTCAGACCATGCTCAGCTCGCTGGGCTTTTGGCTGCTCGGATACTATGGCTCCCTGTTCCTGATGGGTCTCGTGACCATGATCACGGAGCGAAAGAAAATTCGCAACTGTCCGACATGGAAACGGGTGCTGTATACATTTACCTTCCCACTGTTTCAGCTGACGTATCTGCCCATTGCCGTTGCGGCGCTGTTCCGCAAGGTAGAGTGGAAGCCGATCAAGCATGAAGTTTCTAAAACCTTGGATGAAATTCGATAAAAAAACAAGAGAAAAGCACCAGAACCGGAATAAACAGAAAATTCCGAAACTGGTGCTTTTGTTTTACGCGCAATCCCACTTGTCTCTCCCTTTGGGAGAGATGTCGCGCAGCGACAGAGAGGGCTGGCTCCCTCGTTGAGGGAGCTGGATTGCCGCTTTGCGGCAAGACACGTATCAGATTTGCCTGATACGAACCTGTTAGAATTAGCCCTCTCAGTCATTTGCTGGCGCAAATGCCAGCTCTCCCAAAGGGAGAGCCGAGAAGCTGGTGCGCAGCGCGAATATTGGCGCAGATTTACAGCTTTCCTTGCAGCGCTGTGCGGTACGCCTGCAAACCCTCGGCGGACAGTTTAATCAGCGCGAGAACCGGAGCGAGATCGGCAATTTCCTGCCGCGTCGCTGCATCGGATAAAATATCTGCATACGTTTGCTTGGCAAGAAAGGCTTCAGATGGCGTCTTGGCGCTTCTTCTGCTGCACAGCCAGCCGAACTGTCTGCCGAGGCCGTGCACACCGTCCGTGTAGTGCAGACCGAGCGCAGCGGATGCCAGCTCATCTTTCAATGTCTCAGCGGTGTCTGCGGACAGCGCGAGAATCATAAACGGGAACTGGGTTCCGGAAGCGTGCTCGGCGGTCTGCATTTGCTCTACGGTTGTTTGCAGCTGTGCAATGGTGTCCAGCTGCTGTTGGAGCGAAGCAGCGAGCTTGACAGCCGTGATGGAGCCGTCCGGAATCGAACCCAAGGCGAGCGCGGACAGCTGCTGCTGTACCTGTTCGATGGCACTTTGGACATTGGAAGCGGAGACACCGGCGGTGTTGGCAAAACCGATATTTTCTGCGCCGCTCGTACCGGAAAGCGTCTGTACCAGCGCATTGTGTGCGTGCATGAGCTGAATCGGATTGGCATCGAAATACGCTTTGAGATCTTCCGCGGAAAGCGGCGGCCGATCCGCAAGCGCAGTGATGGGATGCTCGAGAGATGCGATATGGCAAGCTGCAATCGTTGCATCTGGCATACAATCCCTCCTTTCAAAATAAAAAAAGAATCTGTGAACTGCCTATCTTGTATAATAGGCGCACAGATTCTTTTTGTCTATTTGGTTTTACACAGATATTTGCACAGTCAGCCTCTGCACAGCAGGCAGCCGGACAGCGGGGCAAGGCGTACCTGTCCGTGGATGTTGTCCGAATTGATGACGCCGGAGCCGGAATACGAGGTGTTATCCGTATTGACAAGCTCCCGCCACTCGCCGGACAGACCCGGAATAGAGACCGTGACAGGCTGCAGACCAAAGTTCATCACGCATGCAATCGCCTGCTGCTCGTCTGCCGAGCGGCGGACAAAGGCGAATACGGTAGCCGGTGCGCTCGGCGTATCCAGCCAGCGGAAGGCGCGCGGATCATATTCCGTATCGTACAGCGCGCGGTATTCCAAGCCGATTTTGTGCAGATGCCGGCAGTACCGATTGAAGGAATCGTGCATAGGGTACTCCATCAAATTCCAGCCCAGTTGTTTGTTTTCATCCCACTCGCGGAACTCTGCGATTTCATTTCCCATGAAATTGAGCACTTTTCCCGGATGCGCACACATATACAGGTATAACAGGCGGGCCTGGCTGAACTTTTGCTCGTAATTGCCCCACATCTTGTCGATGATGGTGTGTTTGCCGTGAACCACTTCATCGTGAGACAGCGGCAAAATAAAAATATCGTTGTAAAAATACGCCATAGAGAACATGAGGGTGTGGCGCGAATAATTGCGGTCGTTGGGATGCATGGACAGATACTGTAGGGTGTCGTTCATCCAGCCGAGATCCCATTTGTAGTCAAAGCCGAGACCGCCGTATTGCGGCGGCGCCGTGACCTTGATGTAATTGGAGGAATCCTCCGCCATGAGCATGACGTTTGGATAGGTTTGCTGCAAATAAAAGTTCGTATTTTTGAGGAACCAGATACCAGGGTCGTTGAGCGGTGCATTGGGGTCTCCGTTTTTGAAAATGAGCTGAGAGACGGCGTCAAAGCGCAGACCGTCAATGTGATAATAGTTAATCCAAAAATCCAGAGAGGACTTCATGAAGGACAGGACGTGCGGTTTGGTGTAGTCAAACAGAACGGTGCCCCACTCGGTATAGCGCAGATTTTCATACTGTGATTCATAGACGAATCCGCCGTCAAACTGATGCAGACCAAAGAAATCCGTCACAAAATGCAGCGGCACGACATCGAGAATGACGCCAATGTGCGCCTGATGGCAGCGGTCAATCAGCTCCATCAGACCGTAGGGATCGCCGTAGCGCGAAGTTGCGGAAAAATAACCGGTTGCCTGATAGCCCCAAGAGCCGTCAAAAGGGTATTCGGTCAGCGGCATCAGCTCAATGTGAGAGAAGCCCTGCTCCTTGACATAGGGGATGAGCTGGTCGGCAAGCTCCCGATAGGTGAGCATTCTGCCGTTTTCCTGTTCCTCCGGCGTAGCATTCGCGGGGATGTGCTCGGTATCCCGCCGCCAAGAACCGGCGTGCAGCTCATAAATGCTCATGGGACGCGTATAGTTCTTGTTGCGCTGTGCCATCCAATTCTCGTCGTTCCAGTGATAGTGGTCGACGTCAAAAACAGCGGATGCATTGCCAGGCCGCAGTTCGGAATGAAAAGCGAATGGGTCGGCGCGGTCAATCACGCGGCCTTCCTGCGTGGTTGTGCGGTATTTATACAGTGCTCCCTGCGGAATGTCTTTGCAGAAAATGGTCCAGATTCCATGGGTCTGGTGCTCCATGTTCCAACCGTTCCAGTCGTTAAAATCGCCGACCAGCTGCATGTTGACGGCGTTCGGCGCATAGACACGGAACTCGATGCCGTCCTGACCGTATTTGTGGACAGGGTGTGAGCCGAAAACCTGATATGCCTTGGCGCTCTGTCCGGTTAAAAACTCCCGAATCTGCTGTTCGATGTTCATGGTTGCCCTCCCTGTTATGATACAATGAAAGATATATTTATTATAACATTGCTCGATGCAGTGCGCAACAGAAAGCGGGATATAGAACACAAGATGAGGATTTGTCGATTGAGCCGTAGGTGGGAACAGATTGTAAATTTATTCGGGATTCCGGCAAAAATTCTGTGACAAATACAGGGTTGTGCGGTATAATAAAGCTGAATAAATATCTGATGCGGGGAACGCAGGGAGATGATAACGACGTGAAAAAAATGACGAAACTGCTTTGCGCTCTGCTGTGCGGCGTGCTGGTCTGCGGCGCAGTCGCGGCGGCCGTGCCGAAGGATGATAATGCGGCGATTGCCGCTCCGGTGCGAACGCAGATTGTGCTGGAACCGGAGAATCCGAAAACAGTAACATTGAAGATTGGTGAGCAAATCAAGCTGTCTGTTGGCTCTGCCAATATCGGAAAAAAATCGGAAAATCAGGCGGCAGGCTCCGGTGAAAGTGCCGACAAAGACACCAACTGGGGCATCTGGGATGGTGACAGTGATGCCGTAACCGTTGAGAAAGAGTCCGGCGTGGTTACAGCTGAGAAAACGGGCACGGCGACGGTCGGAAAAATTCTGGGTGACGGCAGAAAAGTCTCCTGTACGATTACGGTTTCCGGCTATGCAGTCAAGCAGATAACCATTGAGGGCACACAGGAAATGCGCATCGGAGAGACGCAGAATCTAAAGCTGTCTATCACGCCGACAGAAGCGCAGGATGGTGCGAAAGTTACATGGAAATCGGATAGGCCGGAGATTTTGTCTGTTGATGAAACAGGCAAGGTGACGGCGCATCAGTCCGGCTCTGCGACGATCACGGCAACGGCGGACTCTATGCAGGGCAAGCTGACGATTTCGGTACAGCCGGGACTGACAGGCATCTTATTGAAGCCTCAGAAAATGGAGCTGCACGTGGGAGAAAGTGCCGGCATTGAAGCGGATCCGGTTCCGGCAGATGCAGATTTAGAAGGTTTGACTTGGAACAGTTCGGATGAAAGCGTCGCATATTACAAGGACGGTACAATTTATGCAGCCGGTGCGGGAACTGCAAAAATTACGGCATCGGTTGGTTCGGTATCTGCGACGTGCGATGTGCGCGTTGTCATAGATGGCGGCATAACGATTACTCCTAATCGGGTTTCTTTGGAAACGGGAAATAGCAAGCAACTGACAGCAAACGCTACAGGAGACTTGAAAGGTCAGAAAATCACATGGCGTTCGTCCAACCCCGCGGTTGCATCCGTCGACGCAGCCGGTAAGGTGCGCGCGAACAAAGCGGGCTCCGCTGAGATTACCGCGGAAGCGCTGGGTGTAAAGGCGGCGTGTCAGGTAACCGTTACGGGAAGCAAGAAACAGCCGGATAACAACAAACCAACCAACAATAAGCCGAATAACAATATTACTGGAACGAAAAGACCGATAACCGGCACCGGCAGCACTTATCTGTTTGTGCCGAGACAAAATACCGGCAGCACGTTTTTGTATATGCCGGGCAGCACGGTGACGATATCAGAGTTCGCATACACGATGCCGAAGAATGTTCCGGACGCCGTCTATCTTACCATAGACAGCAAGCTGGATGACGTGACAAGCTCGATTGCGGATACGCTGTCCGCAAACGCAATGCAGGCGACATTCTTTGTGTCGATAGATAATCTGTATGGCGCGGATGATACCCTCCGCCATTTGATGGGAGACGGCAACAGCGTTGGTTTGCTGCTGACACCGGAACAGGCAAACAGCGGAAATGCAGTCGCTCTGCTGGATCGGGCGAATGAGCAGTTGTCCGTGATTACCGGCATGCCGACCCGTTTGGTGCGCATTTCCGGCGGAAGCTCCGGAAAGCTCAATCGTGACGCGCTCCATGCGCTTCTCAACGCAGGCTATCGCGTCTGGGATTGGAACACCAGCGCAAATGAGTCGAGTCAGGCGGCGGATGCCAGCTATCAAGCGGTTTCGAAAGCAATTGACACGACAGGAACGGTCGCTGTACGCTTTGATGGCAGCGTGGCAACAGATACCGTATTCCGGCAGCTGCTGCCGTATATGAAGTACTGCGGCATCCAAGCAAAAGCCATTCAGGCGAGTGACAACGCCGTTTGCAACACAGCGGCGGGATAAACAGATAAAGAAACACGGAAAGGAATCAGAATCATGGAAACCGGAAAACTGCTGACAGATCGCGTGGCGGATGAGATCGTCCGTAGCATTATCGGACAGAAGCTCAAGCCGGGCGATAAGCTGCCGAATGAATTTGAATTGGCAAAAACGCTCGGCGTTGGACGCAGTACCCTGCGTGAAGCAATCAAAACATTGGTCAGCCGCAGTGTGGTAGAAATCCGCCGTGGCTCTGGTACCTTTGTATCTGCACGCAGCGGTGTCAGCGAAGATCCGCTCGGTCTGGAATTTTTGACGGACAAAGTACAGGTGGCAACCGATTTGCTCGAGCTGCGCTTTTTGGTGGAGCCGCGACTGGCATCTCTGGCAGCAAGCAGATGCACACCGGAAGAATTGGACGATTTGATGCATCTGTGCGATGCTTGCGAAAAGAAAATGCTGGCGGGAGATGATTTCTCCAAAGAAAATACTGCTTATCATGCCGCCATTGCCCGCACATCGGGCAATGTTGTGGTACCGAATTTGGCGGTTATTTTGTGCGGACCACCGTCCATGCTGGCCGGTACGCCGTCACAGAAGGCGCTGGAGGAGCTGGCGCGCACCAATAGAGAAATTCTCACAGCAATCGGTGCACACGACGAGATGGCGGCGTATGACGCGATGCTGCTGCATTTGGCGCAGTGCCGCCGCAGCATTGCGCAGCAATCTTTACAATGATTTAGATAGGAATGAATAGACATGTTAACCGTAAAACGTATGAAACAAGCCGACCGCGCCTATGTCATGCCGCGCGTCAAAAGCTTTTATCAATCGGATGCCGTGACGCATGCTGTGCCGGAAAAAATTTTGCAGCGCAGTTTTGAGCAGGCAGTATCCAACAATCCGCTGATAGAGGGCTGTATGCTGTATCAGGGTGACAAACACGCCGGATATGCGTATCTGACCCATATGTATGCGACAGAGGCAGGCTCCTGCGTCATGATTGAAGAATTGTTCATTGAACCGGAACTGCGCGGTCAGGGGCTGGGACACGCCTTTTTTGATTGGCTGTTTTCGGCATATCCGGATGCAGCACGGTTTCGACTGGAGGTCACACCGGAAAACAGCCGCGCAGCTGCGTTGTATAAAAGAATGGGCTTTGAACCGCTGACATATTGCCAGATGATACGGGAATAAGCCAAAGTCGTCAAAAGGAGGACATTCATCATGGAACTGAAACAAATTGAACAGGAGACACAAAAAGCTGTCAATGAAGTATTGGCACAGGCGAAACTCAAGATGGGTGACCTGTTTGTTATTGGATGTTCGACGAGTGAAGTAGGCGGTCAGAAGATCGGCTCTGCCTCGTCCATGGATATTGCCGGTGCGATTTATCGTGGTGCATATGCTGCACTGGAACCGCATGGCATTTATTTGGCTGCCCAGTGCTGTGAGCACCTGAACCGCGCGATTATTATGGAGCGGCAGGCGGCAGAAGCATATGGCTATGAAATGGTCAATGTATTGCCGCAGCCGAAAGCAGGCGGCTCGTTTGCCACGACCTGTTGGGAGAATTTTGATGAACCGGTTGCTGTCGAGCACATTCGTGCTCATGCGGGATTGGATATTGGCGGCACACTGATCGGTATGCATCTGCGAGAAGTTGCTGTGCCGGTGCGCATCGAGCAAAAGACCATCGGCGATGCCAATATTCTGAGCGCGAGAACGCGGCTGAAGTTTATTGGCGGCGTGCGCGCAAAGTATCAGCAGGACAAATTATGAGTGAGAGAGAAAAGAGCCGCAAGGCTCTTTTCTTTTTGTGTTGGTATAAGATGGAAAAAGACACCGGATTCCACTAGAAATTTGAAAAAATACGCGTAAAAATCCGATATATCACAATGTTACACATATTACGGCGATAATACCGTCAATTCACTATTCAAATCGACAAAACGCGAAAAATACGGGAAATATGTGTTGACTTTGTGTCGAAAAAGGTGTATTCTATTCAGGCACTCAACGAGAGGGCATCACAAAACAGTCAGAGGAATGAAAAAAGTACTGATCGGAAGAAAAAAGTGCTTGACAGGATGACGCGTTTATGGTATTCTAATTGAGTTACCGCTGAGGAATCAGCGCAAAACACAAGGATGTTTGAAAAGAGATTGAAAAAACTTCTTGACAAAATGAAATGCTTGTGTTATACTAATAAAGTCACTGCTTCAAAACGGCGACGACATCAAACGAAAAGTTTTGATAAGAAATGAAAAAAGTTCTTGACAAACTTGAATGTCTGATGTATAATAAAAAAGCTCACATAAATGAGCAAAACATTGTACCTTGTAAATTAAACAACGTAACTTGAACGAATTACAAACCTGAAATTCTTTTGAAGTTTATACT
>NZ_JAHLQI010000008.1 GCF_018918345.1 Butyricicoccus intestinisimiae | reverse complement strand
TGGCCGGTGACCTTGCGGGCGGTGTCAATGACTTCTTTGACGGTAAAGCCGACGCCGTTGCCCAGATTAAAGATGTTGCTCTCGCCGCCGTTCATCAGATAATCCATCGCCAAAATATGCGCTTGTGCCAGATCCGTCACATGGATGTAGTCTCGAATACAGGTGCCGTCCTTGGTGTCGTAGTCATCACCAAAAATCGAAATGTATTCGCGCTGTCCGTTGGGAACCTGCAAAATCAGCGGAATCAGATGCGATTCCGGATTGTGCGCCTCGCCGATTTTGCCGGAGACATGCGCGCCGCAGGCGTTGAAGTAGCGCAGCGATACAAACCGCAGGCCATGCGCCTTCCCCACCCATTTGAACATCTTTTCCATGCTCAGCTTGGTCTCGCCGTAGCAGTTGGTCGGCTCGGTCTTGTCCGTCTCCAAAATCGGCACGCGCTCCGGCTCGCCGTATGTCGCAGCCGTGGAGGAAAAAACAATCTTGTCGATGCCGTGCGCCACCATGGATTCCAGCAGCACCTTGGTGCCGCACAAATTGTTGTCATAGTATTTGAGCGGGTTTGTCATGGATTCGCCGACGAGAGAATTTGCCGCAAAATGGATAACGCCGTCGATGTGTTCTGATTCAAAAACGGAATCCACAAATTCGCGATTGCGAATGTCACCCTGATAAAACTTTGCCTTTGGATGCACCGCTTCGATGTGTCCGGTCTCCAAATTGTCCGCAATGACGACGTCGCGTCCTGCGTCTATCAGTTCATATACGGTGTGCGAGCCGATGTAGCCCGCGCCGCCAAGTACCAAAATTGCCATATTTGTTTCCTCCTTAGGCCAGCAGAACCACGCCGCCTGCCGGACGAATCGTCAAAATGTGGCAGGCATCTTTTCCGAGCACGGATTCCATGGTTGTCTTGAAATAGCTCAGCATGTCATTGGGCACGAACGCCTGAATCGTACCGGCAAAGCCGCCGCCGTGCACGCGAACCGCGCCGCGGCCGTCCAAAATGCTCTCTGCCAGCGCCAGCGCAACCGACATATCCTGTTTTTCCGGATTGACGCCGGTATACACATTTTGCAGGTACATCGCGGACGATCTGCCGGACGCAATGACCAGCTGGCGGAACTTTTCAAAATTGCCCTTTTCCAGTGCTTCTTTTTCCGCAACAGCGCGGCGATTTTCCGCAAAGAAATGCATTGATCGCAAAACCGCGCGGTCTCCGCACTGGCGGCGCAGAGACGGAATAGATTTCAAAAATTCTGCTTCGTCCACCTCGCGCAGCACGGTCTTGCCGAATGCCGCGGCAACCTCGCTCATTTCGCGCGGAATGGCTGCATAATCTCCGGTCAGTTCGGCATGGTCTCCGCCGGTGTCTACAATGCACAGCGAATGCTCGCTCGCGTGCAAATCATAAATGATTTTGCGCACAGAAGGCTCGTCCTGATCGGCAAAATCAATCGCCACGATGCCGCCGACTGATGATGCCATCTGATCCATCAGGCCGCACGGCTTGCCAAAATAAATATTTTCTGCGTACTGTCCGATTTTCGCAATGTCAACGGCGGTCAGCTTGCTCTCACAGAAAAAGCGGTTGATGATGACGCCGATCATGGTTTCATATGCCGCGGACGAGGACAGACCCGAGCCGCTCAGCACATTGCTGGTCATGTACGCGTCAAAGCCCTTGATTTCATGGCCGAGCTTGTGCGCCGCGGCGGCAACGCCGCGAATGAGCGCCGCCGTCTTGTTGGTCTCCTCCGGATGCGGGGTCAAATCCGTCAGATCAATTTCGTCCAGCGGATAGCCCTCCGACTGAATGCGCACAATCATGCTGTCATTCGGCGCGGCGCACGCGACAATGTCCAAATTGACGCTCGCCGCGAGCACATTGCCGTGCTGATGGTCTGTGTGATTGCCGCCCAGTTCGGTTCTGCCCGGTGCGCTGAACAGCTCAATTTCTTCCACTCCGCCAAACTGTGTGCGGAAGCCCGTCAGCACGTGCAGCAGCCGATTTCGGCAGTCCGGCAGTTCCGGACTGCCCGCCATACAGCCGTATACTTCGCAGAGTCTTTCATCTGCTTTTCCTGTATGCAGAGATAATTCTGCCTGTTCTAAACGAATCAAAGATACATCACCTCGGAGTTAGATATGTGGATTTTCACAGCAAAGCATGTTAAAATAAAGAAAAATGCTGCGAAAGGAGATTTCGCATGGAAAAATCTTGGGTTAAAACATTTGAGAGGCAGGAGCAAGACTCTCAGGAATTGTCCCTGTGTCACTGCGGCTATTCCATCTGTGAAGCGGGGCACAGCTTCGGTCCTGCCGTCCGTCCGAATTACATTTTGCACTATGTGCTGGACGGACGGGGCACATACCGCATCGGCTCGCGAATCTATCATTTGGAAAGAGAGCAGGGTTTTCTGATTGAGCCGAATGTCATGACATTTTATCAGGCGGACGCACAGCAGCCCTGGACCTATCTGTGGATTGGATTTCAGGGAACGCGGGCGGATCAGCTCATGCGGGAAATCGGTCTGTCCTATCGGGTTCCCACCTTTTCCTCCGGCTGCGGCGCCGAACTGCAGCAAATCGTGCAGCAGATTTTGCAAAGCGACCGTGCCAACATCGAACAGCAGCTGTTTGTGCAGGCGCAGATGTATACCTTTTTCTCCCACATCGCACACGGCGTGTTCATAAAAAACGGTGGATTTCAAATGGACAAGCAAAACTACTACGTGCAGGCGGCCGTGGAATACATTCAGACAAATTACGCGCGCAGCATCAAGGTGCATGATATCGCGGAATATGTCGGCGTCAGCCGGAGTTATCTGACCACGCTGTTTCAAAGTATTTTGCATACCTCTCCCAATGCTTACTTGACAAATTTCCGCCTGAGCCGTGCGAAGGAGCAATTGACGCTGACGAACTTCCCCATCGGCATCGTTGCCGACATGTGCGGCTATCAGGACTCCCTTGTATTTTCCAAAGCATTCAAACAGCGTGTCGGCATGACGCCGTCACAATATCGAAGACTAGACCGTGCCTCTCAGCAGGAAGGCTTACAGAGCGAAAGAGAAAATCAACTGTATTTTGAGGAAGCCGACACACCGTGATGTGTCGGCTTTTTCCGTGTTTATTCGGCGTGCAGGACGAAAATATGGGAATCGAAGTCCTTGCTCTCCCGATCGCCCTCTATCGGCTGACCGGCGGAGCCGTCTGTGGTGAGCAGACCGACTTCCATCAGCTCATCTCCGTAATGCGCGGAGACGCCGTCTACACAATACGAAAAATCAGGGTTCAGACCGTGCAGCTTGACGCGGCGATACGGGCCGTTGACCTCATTGAGGATTTTATAATATCCGACCAGCGCGGTCTTTTTGTCCTCGCTGACCACCATCCATGCGGTAAACTGGCTGTTGTCAAACGGGCTAATCAGGCGATAGAACGTGCCGAACTGAATGATTTCGCGGTATTGCTTCATAAACTGAATTTGTCCGCGCACCAGCTCCCGTTCGTCTGCGGTCAGCTTGTTGAGATCCAATTCATAGCCAAATGTGCCGAAGTGCGCGACATTGGCGCGGGTCTCCAGCGGTGTGACACGGAATACCTGATGATTCGGCACAACGGAGACATGCGAACCGATGCTGCTGATCGGATAGCACATGGATGTGCCGTACTGAATTTTCAGACGCTCGATGGCATCGGAATCATCACTCGCCCAGCCCTGCGGCGCATAGTACAGCAGACCCGGATCAAACCGTCCGCCGCCGGATGAACACGACTCGAACAGCACATGCGGGAACTCGGAGGTCAGGCGCTCATACAGCTGATAAACGCCCAAAATATACCGGTGGAACAGTTCTCCCTGCCGGTCGGCAGGCAGCTTTGCGGAAAATGCCTCTGTGATACAGCGGTTCATGTCCCACTTGATATACGAAACCTTTGCTTCGCGCAGAATCTTTGCCATCATGTCGTAAATGGCGTCCACGACTTCCTGACGGGTGAAATCCAGAACAAACTGATTGCGTCCGTGAGAAGCGCGGCGGTTCGGCGTGCAAATGCGCCAGTCGGGATGTGCGCGGAACAGGTCGGAATCCTCATTGACCATTTCCGGCTCAAACCACAGACCAAACTTCATGCCGAGTTCGTCAATGCGCTGTGCCAGCCCTGTGATGCCGCGCGCCAGACGGTGCGGATTGGCAACCCAGTCACCCAATCCGGCGTGGTCATTGCAGCGGGCGCCAAACCAGCCGTCATCCAAAACAAACAGCTCCACACCGTCATTTTTTGCGGCCTGCGCGATGGAAACCAATTTGTCCTCGGTAAAATCAAAATATGTCGCTTCCCAGTTGTTGATGAGAATCGGACGCGGACGGTCGCGCCAGTATCCGCGCGCCAGACGCTTCTGATACAGCTTGTGGAAGGTTTGGCTCATGCTGTTGAGACCGTCTGCCGCATAGACCATCACGGCTTCCGGCGTCTGGAAGGACTCATTCGGCGCGAGCTTCCAGTCAAACTGGAACGGATTGATGCCCATTGTCACGCGCGTGGTGTCCCACGTGTCCACTTCAATCTGTGCCAAGAAATTTCCGGAATATACCAGACTGAAGCCGATGGCCTCACCGGAAAATTCGGTTGTCTCCGGACGCTTCAGGATGACAAACGGATTGTGATTGTGCGAGGATGTGCCGCGCGTGGATTCTACGCTCTGAATGCCCTGTTCCAGACGGCGAACCTTTTGGTGCCGCTCGCGCGCCCATGCACCGGAGAAGTGTACAAATTCATAGTTGCTGTCCGGCAAATCCAAATTCAGGCTCATCGCATGGGTCAGGTGCAGATCCAGCGCGCCGCGGTTGACAAACCGCGCGCTGCGGGCAATCGCAGCATAATCGGCAAACAGGGTATACCGCAGCTCCAGTTCCGCGCCGATGACGGCATCCCGCAGCACAATCGTGAGGGTCTGTGCCTCCTCATCATGCTCTGTGTACGTGGCAGGAAGTCCGGCAAGTGCGGGCTTTCCCGCGGTAATCGTGTGGGATACATACGTGAAGTCTGTAATTCGGCTGCCATTCGGCTGCACGATTTCCAGTGCGGGATGACGAAAATCCGTGGTGCCGTATGACGGATATTCTTGCTTGACATGATCCAAAGAAAACCGAAGATTTCCTTCAAATACATAAGCACTCATCGGACGATGATTCATCTCCAACAAATGGTCGAAATTTTCTCGGTCGCGAATCGCCTTGCCAAAGTACAATTGTCCCAATTGACCATTTGGCAAAACCTTCATAATATAGCTGACTGCATCGTTGGACAAATGGAACGTCTGGCTCGATGCATGATAAAAAATATGCATGGTCTACCTCTCTTTACCGTTTTTATGGGCGGATGGTGAGGGAGGGAAGGACTTCTGTCCTTCCCTCACAAGAAAAGAAAATAGGAAAATAGGGGGTGTTACTCAGTGACGGATGCAGACTGAGCGGCATGCAGAGCATTGACCTGCTCGGTCATCTCGTTCAGCTTTTCACCCTTTAACTTGTACACGTGCTTGAAAATCAGGAAGCTGATGACGCACAGAGCAACCGGAATGACAAACGTCAGAACGCGGATGCCAAGAATGGTACCGGCTGCCTGATGACCAGCATTGGCAGCGTTGTAGCCGATGACGGACAGACCAACACCGGACAGCAAACCGGTCACTGCCTGTGCAGCCTTCATCAGGAAGGTCTGTGCGGAGCAGGTAACGGATTCATTGCGCTTGCCGAATTTCAGCTCGCCGTAGTCGATAACATCGGCGATGCAGCAGGTCGTGGTGCCGAGCGACAGACCGGAACCGAAGAACAGGAATGCACAGCAAGCAATAACAGCTACGTAGCTGGTCGGGCAAACATATCCGCAGACAGCCAGCGCAATCATGGAGATAACCGGCAGGCCGCAAGCAAGCAGATATACCTTCTCACGGGAGATGTTGCGGGCGATGACCGGGAACAGGAACAGGCCGATCATCTCAAAGATAATCGTGAAGCCGAATACCGAGTACAGGTCAGCAGCCAGACAAACTTCCTTGAAGTAATAAACAGAGAATGCCTTGAGCAGCTGCGTTGCCAGATTGAAGGTCAGCAGCAGACCGATGAACGCAACCAGCTGGTCGTTCTTGATGATGATGCCGAATGCTTCCTTGAGACTGGTCTTGGTAGCAGCCGCGCCGGTGGTCGGCTTTTCCTTGACGTTGAATACGGTGATGCCGATGCAAACAATGAAAATAACGACGATGCAAACAGCAACGGCGGTGAAGCCGGTTTCCGAAATGTTGACGAAGGAGCCGTTTGCCTGCTTCTGCATAACGGTGTTGTCGCCGAACTTGTTGTTGAAGAAGTTGATGGCGCGCAGACCGAACGTGCACACAATGAAGCCGCCCAGCGATGCAAAGATACGCGGGATGACGGAAATGCTTTCGCGCTCCTCCGGATTAGAGGACAGATTCGGCAGCCAAGACCAATACGGAACATCCATAATGGTATAGGTCATGCCGTACAGTACGTACATCACGGATACATAGATGTACATGGTCGGGGAACCCTTCTCAATTCCCAACGTCGTAAATAACAGAATAAAGAACACTGAGTTGACAAGCGTGCCGATAATCAGCCAAATGCGGAATTTACCGAAGCGCGTGCGCGTGTTGTCGCAGATCATACCCATCATCGGGTCATTGACTGCATCCCAAATACGTGCCACTGCGAACAAGACACCGACAAATGCAGGGTTCAGACCCAGCGTATCGGTAAAATACAGCATCAGAAATGCGCCAACCAGATTGCAGATTGCATCCTTACCAATGGCGCCGATGCCAAAACAGTATTTTTGTCTTGCTGGAAGCTTGCCGGTAGCAGATGGATTTGCCATGATTCATACCTCCATTTTTGAACTTTTGATACGAAATACCAGAGTTTTTGTGCACATTCTCTTTTATTTGTGACACTAATTATAAAGGATAAGCACCGAAGAAAAAAGTGCATTTTGTAACAAAAAACAGTCAATTTGTTAACTGCGTGCCAAACAAAATTTGCCATTTTTTGCTGTTTTGCATAAATTTAGTAAATTTTACCGAATTATTGCACTGTTTTACCGAGCTTCGCCGGGATTGTCTCGGTAAAAATGCCGATAAAACCGAGAAAAAAACAGAGCGCCGAAAAAAGGCGCTCTGTTTTTTATGCCTGTAGGGCAGCGCGAATGGTTTCTACATCTATCAAGTCGGGTTGTTCGCACTTCTGCATCAGCGCATGTGCGCGGGTCTTGACGCGCTGCAGCAGTTCCGTGTCGCGCGTTCCGGGCGCAAATTCCTGCGTTTCTTCCGGCATGATTTCAAAATCCGTCAATTCCTGCATGACGCGCTGCATCGTTTGCTCTGCATCTCGATAATATTCACTGCCTCGAATACGGATAAATCGCCAGCCGAGCCGCTCCAAAATGGTTTGTCGCTCCATATCTTCTCGGATTTTCGCCTCTCCGCTGTGCCAGCGTTCGCCATCGCATTCGATGGCAACCCTTTTTTTGCCGCAAACGGCAACCATGTCCAGACGATACGCACCGCGTCAGTACCGGATGGTGCACATCCGGATTCTGGCTGTCGCGGATAAATCCGTCGGCAACAATAAATTCTAACGTTTCTGATTCTCGGTGCAGCGCTGTAATAACATGATATAAGTCAGAGAACAAATCCCTCGTTTTGGCGTGAAGTTTTTGTTCTTGTGCGAGTTTGTGTACACGCGATCCGATACAGCACGTACTCACGAGCTGCGGACTGATTCAGACCGGCACGGTAGAGGCAGAGGAAGAACAGTATCTGCTCGGCCTGCTCAGCGAGCTGTAATGTCATTGGTGTTTTCAGCTGCCAAGGTTTGTCCATGCAGCAGCCAGCTATTTCTGCGGCCCGCTGAAGCCGAAAGTAGACTGAACCACCCTCATTCCCTAAACAATAGAAATTGATTCAATTTTTCTCTATATAGTTGTTATGATACCGAAAACCGCCCAATCATTTTGAAGATGATTGGGCGGTTGTTCATATTCTTTGTTTTTATCTGCATATTTGCTAGGTCTTTTTCCAAGTTTGACAGGCCTTTGTGTATAACTTACTACACAAAGCCTTCTCAGCAGTCATCTCTATATATGCAAAACAACTTGAAATGTATCAACTTTTGTTCTTGGCAGAACACTTTGCGCAAGAGTGTGCTTTCTGCTTTCAATAATGCTTCACCATCGTTCATCCATGCACACTCTTGTTTATACAGCTGCTCCGCATCATCTTGTATCACCTTAACCTGTGTACACTTTTCCACTGTAAGCTACCACCTTTCCGGCAGCCTGTATCACCTTAACCTGTGTACACTTTTTCCCTGTAAGCTACCACCTTTCCGGCAGCTTGTATCACCTTAACCTGTGTACACTTTTCTCCCGCAAGCTGACCTCTTTCCGGCAGCCTGTATCACCTTAACCTGTGTACATTTTTCCCTGTAAGCTACCACCTTTCCGGCAGCCTGTATCACCTTAACCTGTGTACATTTTTCCCTGCAAACTTACCTCTTTCCGGCAACCTGTATCACCTTAACCTGATGGCACTTTTTACACACGAAGCATTTGTGTTGCAATAGTGTATCTTTATTTTCAACCAAACCGTTTCACTTTTCGCCTTTCAATTGAGCCTATATATTTCTAGTTATTTGATATATCAACAATGTATCTGACTTATAAAATTGCTTGTGTTTTTCAAGCATTATCCTAACCTTTGTGTAGTAAGTTATACACAAAGCATTTTTTATATGCAAAAAAATGCCGAATGAGGAATCATACTCATTCGGCGGATGCATGTTCTTTATCATATTGTTTTTAATTAAAGGAGATTCAAAGAGGAAGGATATTGCTCTTGAAGGTTGTCACGCAATCGGATGAACTCCGGGATATACTGATCCAAAATTGTATGCACCAGCCTTTGCGCCTCTGCCCCGTCATAGATATGCGTCATGCTATTGCGATCCTTTAGCATAGAAAGCCAAATTTCTTCATCCAAAAATCCATAAATAGAATAAGCCGCTTTTAAAATCTCTCTGGGTGAGCCAGTATTCCCTTCCTGCCGACCTTCGTATTTCAGAAGCTCTTTGAGCACCTTCCAGCCAAGCTCAAACTGAATATGAAATTTATCAATAATTCCGCCGATAATAAATTCATTCGTCAAATCCTCTTGTCCGGCGCGCGACAGAACATTGAGATTTGAGCAGTAATTTTCAAACTTTTTCATACAAAATAATTCCTTCCTTTTGAATGCTCGCCAGCAGCTCCGGAGATACCTTCTCGTCCAAATTGACAACATCATACGTCAGCAGCGTAGAGGTTTCTTCTTCCAAATCCAGAGAAAAACGCGTGATGTCGCCGCCGGAAACTGCCAAATCAATATCGCTGGCTCTCCAATAATCTCCCCGTGCACGAGAACCAAACAGAATCACTCGGTTCAGATGATATTTTTCAGCCAGATGACAAATCTCGTCTTGCACTTGCGGTTTGATTCCGGTATTGTAAATCATAGGTGCACCCTCCCATCAAAATTCTCCACTTTTAATTTTTAAAAGACCACCCACTGGATGTTTCCCTCTAAATCGTCTCGGAAAACCTTCGTTATATCTCCTACCAGCAATTCGTCATCGTAGATTCGCACATGATAAATTGTCAGCTTTCTCGAGCACTGTACATCTCCAAGCCGATACTGTTTTCCATATTTGTCTTGCCGCTTTTCATGAAATGCAACAACTTTTCCTTTTCGCCTTGGATGCATGCCAAAGGCTTCTTTCATCTCACATATCCAATCATGCTCGTGGTTGGTATTATTCGTAAAGTACAAATGATGCTGATATCTGCACACCAAGACTGCGATATATCCAACTGTCACTCCCAAATAAATACATGTGAGGACGTCCATAGCAAAAACTATTTTTAATCCGAATATCCTGTACAGAGAGTATGAGATAACAAAGATAATCCATAATACGATCGCAGCAAACTGCATCACCCATTCTTGTTTTAAAACATGGTCTTTATATTTGAAAATATATAAAAAGCGAAAATGTTTTATCTGATGGAAAACCGGCTTTCCTGCCGGTTCTCTATTTTCTTTTTGTTTATTGGAACAATAGCTGCTGAAATAAAACTGAAATGTTATCAGCAAAAGAAATATGATTGTTTTTAACATAACTCCTGTTGTCGGTACTTTCGTGAGGAATCCATGATATGAGAATTGACAATTCCATCTCATGCGGTTATAATCTAAGTAGAAAAAGGGGCACACCGATAAACGGCGCGCCTTCTTATACGAAGTTATCTGAGAAAATAACCGCTAAGTTTGGTCGCTTGGGCGGTTATTTTCTTTTGCTTAAATAGGTAAGCAGAGCCAGAAAAAACATGCCAGACGTCGCAAATGCGGAAATCATCTGGAAAAAATCTGAAAATGTCACATACATAGCATCGCCCTCCCTTCTATTAAAAAGAGAGGGGTAAGAAAATTGTTCGCTCCCTCTCTGAAATAGAGAAGATGCGCCGCCTATCCGTTTATGGTGTACCTGCCAATAAGGATACTATACTTCTCAACAAAAATCAATATTTTATTCGAAAAGAGGCTCTTTCACATCGTAAGATTATAATACATCTTGTTTGATTGCAAAATTATATATCTCCTGAACGGAATCAAATAAATCCTGCTCTCGTTCTCTTTGCGGGCAGTCTCCTGCGCGATTCATTAAGAATTTTTTATGAGAATTGACAATTCCATCTCATGCGGTTATAATCTAAGTAGAAAAAGGGGCACTACCAGTAGACGATTTTTCCCCATACAGTGTTAAAGAAGTAACCGCAAGTTTCGTGGACTAGGCAGTTACTTCTTTTTTGTATGATCTAAAATCTGTAGAACTACAGAAATGACCGCTGCAATGGCTGCTGTATAAGCAAACAACGCTTCATATGTATCTCACAAGAATCAGGACAGCTTCCACCCCAGCGCCTCTGTGCGGACGTTGATGAGCGAAGCATAGATGCCGCCTTGCTTCATAAGCTGCTCATGCGTGCCGCGCTGGGCAATGCGTCCCTGATTCATTACAATGATCTGGTCTGCATTGCGCACGGTTTTGAGCCGATGGGCAATCATAATAATGGTCTTGTCTCTCGTCAGCTCTTCCATCGCATGTTGAATCAGCTGTTCATTTTCCGGATCAATGTTGGAGGTCGCTTCATCCAGAATAACAATCGGCGCATCCTTAATCATCGCGCGCGCAATGGAAATGCGCTGCTTTTCGCCGCCGGACAACGCCGCACCGTTCTCTCCGATGACCGTGTTGTACTGATCCGGCAGCTGCATGATAAAATCATGGCAGCACGCACGCTTTGCTGCGTCAATCATTTCCTTGTCCGTCGCATCCGGCTTTCCAAAGCGAATGTTATTGGCAATCGTGTCGTTGAACAAATAGACGTTCTGGAACACAACACTGATGTTTTCCAGCATCTGATCGGTATTATATTGACGAATATCCTTGCCGCCGATGGAAATCGAACCGCTGTCCACATCCCAGAATCGGCAAATCAAATTGCACAGGGTAGTTTTGCCGCTGCCGGAATATCCGACAATCGCCGTCGAGGTCTTTTGCGGAATGGTCAGCGATACATGGTCAATCACATTTTTCTTCTCATAGGAGAAACAAATATTGTTCACTGTAATGTCGCAGTTTTTACCGATGAACGTCTCGCCGCCGTTTTCCAGCTGCGGCGGATTTCCGCTCTCCTCAATTTCACCCAGTGCCGTGTCTACATTCTGCAAAATTGCAATCATGCTGCCTGCCAGCTGGAGCTGGTTGAAGATGACAAACAGCCAAATGACTGCCAAAGCAGATTTTTCGACAGCAATTTGTCCATTGAGACCCATCACCACCGCCGCATACATCGCCAGCACCGAGCCGCACTTCAAAATAATCTGTGAAATGACCGTGTACGGCATGACCTTTTTCTCATACGATGTCTCTGCCGCGCGGCTTTCATTGAGTACCTGCTTCATACGCACTTCGGCGCGATTATTGTCGTCCTGAAACGAGCGAATGATGACAATGCCCTGAATGTATTCCAATACGCCCTCAATGAGCTTGGTCACAGCCTGCTGCTTGCGCGGGGCTTCGTTTTGCGTCGCGCGGAACATGCCCTGCACAATGACACAGTAAAGCACGGCAGAAATCACCATAATCAGACCGATTTTCCACTGAAAGCACAAGAATCCGACGAGAAGGACCGCTGTGTACAAAATGCCCTGCAGGACATTGCTCAAAATAGACGGCACGGTGTTCTCGATCATATACAGCTTCGAGGATACCGCCGCGGTAATTTTGCCTAGGCTGCTGTCGTTAAAATATCCCATCGCCGCATGGCGCAGCTTGTTGCCAATGTCAATGCGCTTGTCCGCCGCCATGTATAGGCCGGCGCGCATCTGCTTGATGTTAGACTGCGCGTGCATGACAATACAACCGGCGATGCTAATCAGCATGACCCCAAATGCCTGCATCGGAATATTTCCCTCTGCATGAGTCGCTACCGCACGCAGAACCAGATATACCGCCAAAAACTGAAGCAGCTCAAAGGCGGAATACAGCAAGCCGTACACGACCGACTTTCTAATATACGGCTGTTCTTTCTCTGACAGGCAGTATAGCTTTTTTAGAATGTCTATCATGGTTATTCCTCCATCTCCTCGCTGCGCACACCGACATGGGAATCCCACATGTGCCGGTACAGCGCACTTTCCTGATACAGTCGGGCATGCGTGCCGCACGCCTCCACCTGTCCGTCGTGAATTAAGGCAATCTGATCCGCATCCGCGATGGTAGACAACCGGTGCGCAATGATAATCAAGGTCTTGCCCGCAACCAGACGAGAAATCGACCGCTGCAATACCGCTTCATTTTCTGGGTCCGTGAACGACGTCGCTTCATCCAAAATGACAATCGGCGCATTTTTCAGCATGGCGCGCACAATGGTGATTCTCTGCCGCTCACCGCCGGACAGATGGCCGCCCTTGTCACCGACCATCGTCTGATAGCCGTGCTCCAGCTGTTCGATAAATGCATGACAGCCGCATGCCTTTGCCGCATTTTTTACATCCTCATCCGTCGCACCCTTTCTGCCAATGCGGATATTTTCCATGACCGTATCATTAAACAGAAAGCTGTCCTGCGAGACATAGGCAATGCTTTGGTTGAGATTTTCCTGTGACAGCTGCCGCAGCGGTACACCACCAATAGAGATTTCTCCGGCATTGACATCCCAGAATCCGGCAATCAATTTTGCAATCGTGGATTTACCGCTGCCCGACGGGCCAACCAGTGCCGTCACTTTGTTCGGCTTCATGGTCAGATTGATGCCCTTGAGGATCATCGCGCTGTCCTCCGCATTCTGATAGCGGAAGCTGACGTTTTTCAGCACGACTTCATGGCTCGTGAGCGGTGCGCTCGTCTCCGGGCGAACCAGCTCCGGTGCCTCCAGTACAGCCGCGATCTTGTCAAACTCCGCCTCCATCTTGGTTGTTGTCTCGAACATAAACATCGCTTTAATCATCGGTGTCATGAGGCCAATCGCCAAAATGATAAACGTCAGCAGTACTTCTACCGAAATGCTGTCCTTGTGCCAGAAGTAATAGCCCATCGGCAGAATGGTCAGCATGGTAGAGTGCAAAATGCAAATGGCACCGGACAAAAATCCCTGTGCGCCCTTTTGCCACTCATAGCCAAATTTGGCGTTATTGTACACGGCGTTGGAATACTTGGCATAGGAGTCCGCCGAACGGTTGAACGCTTTGATGACCTCGATGCCATTGACATACTCGATGACTGCATCGTTTACGGCATCTTTTGCCGCATAGAACTTGCGGCACTTTTCGTCAAAGCCGCGCATCATGCCGACACAGCACAGCACAACCGCCGGAAGCGTCAGGAACATAATCAGCGTCATCTGCCAGCTGACGATAAACAGATACACGAGCAGCACCAGCGGAACCAGCAGATTGGCGGTCAGCTCCGGAATATAATGGGCAAGATACTGCTCCAAGCCGTCTACATTGTCAACAATGGTATTTTTCAGAGTGCCAGTCGGCGTTTCCTGAATATATCCCAGCGGCACCCGCTTCATCTTTTCGATGAGCGCACAGCGAATTTCATAGAGTACGTCAAATGTCGCCTTATGCGATGCCCATGTCGAAAGCGTTGTGAGAAGCGCACGTGCGATATACGCCGCCACGGCAATGCCAAGCGGCAGCACATATGCATGCAGATCGTTCTGCCCCTCATACATCATGCAGATGACCCGAACGCCGACAAAGTACGGAACCATTTCCGCGGCAACGCCCAACAGCGACAGAATGACGGACAGGATAAAGCCCTGCTTTCGCGACCCGATAAAGGTATAGATAGACAGTTTTTTCTGTTTCACCGGTTATTCCTCCTTGCGGCATGTGCCGACGGCAACGTTTTCCTGTTGTTCGTGCAGCTTTTCCGCAACCAGCTTGCTCATATCGCCAATCGTGGTATGCCGAATCATGCCGGAGAAATCAAAGTCGATGCTGTATTGGTTCTGAATCGCCTCAACTACCATCATGGCGGTCAGCGAATTGCCGCCGATGCTGAAGAACTCGGTGGACGCATCCAGCTCCTCCGGCTCCTCGATATCCAGGACGTCCGCCACAATGTCTCTGATTTCGATTTCCAAATCACTCATGTCAATACCTCCTAAAACAGCCCGTAGGCTCTTACAATTTTACCGTAGATATTTTTGGGAAACTCCTTCGTCCGCACCGTGATGTCCATGACACGGGAATAAAACGGCAGCCTTTGGTTGGTCTGATTGACCGCCTCCAGCACGGCCGCCTCGCGCCCTGCCGCATCTTTTTCCAGCACGGCATCCGTCGGATAAATCTCCGCGAGAATATGGTCGTTTTTTTCCGACACGCACACCTCGCGGACACTCTCGCTTTCTCTGAGCAGCTGCTCGATGTACTCCGGAGAAATATTTTCTCCGCTGCTCAGCACAATCAAATTCTTTTTTCGTCCGGTCAAATACAGCGCGCCTTTTTCATCGAACCGCCCCAGATCTCCGGTTTTTAGCCAGCGATCAGAAAGCATTTCTGCCGTCGCATCCGCATCTTTGTAATAGCCAAGCATGACGGAGGGAGAGTGAATCCATATCTCACCGTCCACCAGTTTGATCTGTGTATGCTGCATCGGCTCGCCGATCGACGCGGCCTGCGCCGGATTCTGCAGCAAATTCACCGTAGCCATCGGTGCATTTTCCGTCATGCCGTAGCCCGGCCGTACCGTAATGCCATAGTCCAGCATAGCGCGCACCGTGTCCGCGTTGGACGCCGCACCGCCGACGCCAATATACCGCAGGTTGTGCCCGAACAGCTTTTCCGCCGCCTCTCGTTTGGACAGCTGCGGGAACCGCTTTTGCATCCCGCGCAGCCGCTGATACAAAAATTCCAGCATCATCGGAATCAATACCGTAAAGGTCGGCTGATAGCGCTGCATATTTTTGAGCAAGTCCAAATGCGACGTCGCAATCAGCATATCTCCGCCATTGAAAAACGGGGCGAGTGTGCACTGGGTCATGCCAAAGGCGTGCGCCACCGGCAGAACACTCAGAAAGCTCTGATCCGCTGTATAGTCACAAATGGAAATCGTGTCCACAATATTGCTGACAATATTGGTCTGACTGAGCATCACGCATTTCGCCTGCCCCGTCGTGCCTGATGTAAATACCATCGTGCACAGCGCATCCGACTGTGCCGCGCCCTCATATCCGAGTATATCTTCGGTCGATTGGTCTTGTACGGCCTGTGCCAGCGAAACCACCTGGCAGCCCTGCTCGTACAGCGCACAAGTCAGCGTCTCCTGCATGGTATCATATACCACGCACGTGACGTCCGCCCGCTTGACATAGCTGACAATCGTTTCCTGCGGCAGCCGCCTATCCAACAAAACCGCTACATTGCCCGAAATCACGATTCCCAAGTACGCGGAAATCCAGTCCGTAGAGGAATCCAAGTACACGCCCACGTGCTTAACGCGGTCGTTTTTCAGCCATCGTGCAACCTGCACCGCTTTTTCGATAATCTCCCGTCTGGTTTTGGCGAGATAGGTATTGCCAACGGCATCTCGCACCAGGTATTTCGGGTGTTCGCCCTCGTTCTCATACTGCTTTCGCGTCAGTTCCCAAAAGGTTTTCACTGCAAGTTCCTCCCATGTCCTCGATCATCTCTGCCAGCGTCTTGATATTGGTGCAGTTCATCACGCGCTCAAAGCTGACATCCATGCCAAAGGTTTTGCTCAGATCCGAGGTGATTTTTAAAATAGATACGGAATCCATGCCGATCTGCAAAAAGCTGTCATCCATGCCGAAATCATCGTAGCCAAGATTCTTTTGGAACAGGGCAAACACGGTTTTCTGCATCTCGGTCTCCGGCTGTGTTTTGGACTGCACATTGTACGCCAAAAAGAGGGTCTGCAGCTGTTTTCGGTCTATTTTTCCGTTTGCCGTCAGCGGAATATCATCCACCGGCACATAGAACGTCGGCACCATATATGCCGTCAGCCGGTTCTTGGCCTCCTGCCGCAGCTGCTTCCACTCGTCCTCTCTTAGCTCATGCTCTCCGACAATGAACGCCGCCAGCTGTTTGCGCCCGCGCAGCTCTACCGGCTCCGCGACCGCCTGCTTGACAAACGGCAGCTGTCCCAGAACGCTTTCGATTTCGCCCTTTTCAATGCGGAAGCCATTGACCTTGACCTGTCCATCCATGCGCCCCAGAATTTCAATCCAGCCCTCCGGGCAGTACCGTCCGAAATCTCCGGTGTGGTAGATGCGTCCGAGCGTCGGATGCTGCTTAAACTGCCGCGCCGTGATTTCCGGCTGGTTCAGATACCCCTCTGCCACGCCGTCACCGCCAATGACAATTTCGCCGATGACATTCCACGGGCAAATGCGGCCGTTGGCATCCAGCACATAGCACTGCTGGTTATCCAGCGGGTATCCATACGGAATGCGGCTGTGCTCTCCCACGGTGTGCACAGGATAATAAATCGACCAAATCGCGCCTTCTGTAGCGCCGCCCAGACTGTACAACGCCGCGTGCGGCAGTTTTTCCCGAATTTCTCGCGCCAATGTCGGAGAAATCCAGTCGCCGCTCAGCAGTATCGTGCGCAGCGATGCGAGATTTTTTCCGCCCGTGACATCCATGAGCAGCTGCATGATCGCCGGAACCGAGTTCCACAGCGTGATGTGATGCCGCTGCACGAGCTGTGCCATGTGCAGGATGTCGTGCAGATCTGGAACCATGACCAGCTCTGCGCCTGCCGCCAGCGTACCAAAGATGTCATATACCGACAGATCAAAGCACATCGAGGAGATGCCGAGCACCTTGTCCGTCTCATCGACGCCAAACCGCCGGTTGATGCTCAACAGCGTATTGGATGCCTCATGGTGTGTAATGACGACGCCTTTCGGATTTCCTGTGCTGCCGGAGGTAAAGATGATGTACGCCATCTCCGATCCGTCCAGCTCCACCGGCTCCCGTGCAGCTGTGCTCTCTGCCGGTTTCCATTCGCGCAGATAGTGGGTGATATTTCCCTGTCTCACAATGTCGTCCTTGCGCTCCTGCGGGTAGGACGGATCAATCGGGACATAGGCCGCGCCCGCTTTGAGCACCGCCATCAACTGAACAACCGTTTCTTTTCTGCGCCAGCCTTCCACCGCAACCAACGTTCCTTTTTTCACGCCGTCCCGCTGCAATGCCGCCGCCAGCGCATCCGACATCCGATCCAGCTGCACATAGGTCAGCGTTCCGGTTTCGTCCGTCACCGCCGGACGGTCTGGGAAGCGCGCGGCGGCCTGCCGAAACAGCACATGCATCGGCTTTACCGGCAGGTCCGCCTGTGTCGCATTGTAACGCGCAATCTGCTGCATCAGCGCTTCACTCACCGGACGCAGATACGGGACTTCCTGTTCTCCCTCTGCGAGCTGCTCCACCAGCGCGCGGAACATCGCAAACATTTCGGTAATCTGTCTGCGGTCAAATTTGTGTACCAGATAGTCCCACGTCAACATCAGTCCGTCCTCTGTCTCCATCAGCTGGAAGTCCAGATAGACTTGCGGCGTCTGGCTGACGCTGTATTGTACCGTGCCGAGATATTGGTCAAAATCCTCCGTGTACCGCATGCCAATCATGCTGGTAAACACAACCGGATACAGTGCCTGCTCTCCGCGAACGCGGCCAATTTCCTGCTCCACCAGCACACCGTCAAACGCGCGATGCTGATAGTCTTTGAGAAATTGTGCCTGCACCTGCTGTGCCTTATCCCAAAAGCTCTCATTTTCTTTTCCTGCCGGAATTTCCAGCAGCAGCAGCGAGGTGAAGTCGCCCAGCGTCCGCAGCAGCTTTCCGGCAAAGCTGGTTCGATTGGTCAGTGTGACATTCAAACAAAAGTCTTTTCCCGGTGCGTAATGCCCCAGCACAGCGGCATAGGCCGTGAGGAAGAAATTCGATGCCGTAATCTGCCGCTTACCAAACTGCGCCTGTAAGTGTTCCCAGCAGCTTTTGCTCATGTTCCATGTCAGACGCTCAAACTGCGGCTTGTCGCTGTCCGTTGCAGCATACGGCAGATCCGGCGGCGGCGCGATACGCTCTAATCGCTGTTCCCAGTACTGCCGATCACCAGTGTATTTTTTCTTGCTCTTTTTGACCTCGGATTTGAGGACATAGTCTCGAAACGACATCGGCAGCGCGTCCTCTGTCGCCTCTGGATTGCGGTAATATTCCATGCATTCGCGCAGCAACAGGCGCAGGCTGCTGCCGTCCGCAATCATCAGGTCAAAGCTGTAAAACAGATAGGTCTCTGTCTCCGACAACCGAATGGCCTCCACCGCGAACATCGGCCACGTGCCAACCGCAAAGATTTTATGCGACAGCTCCTGCCGCCGCTGTAAAATCAGAGCCTTCTTTTCCTGTTCTGATGCACCCGACATATTATATGTTGGGATCTGATAGGACGGAATCGGATTCAGCTCGCGCTGATAGCCGCCCGGATAAATGACCGTGTGCAGCATCGGATGGCGGCGAATCGCCTTATTGAGCGCCGTCTCATAGCGATGAATATCCACGTGATTTTGAAATTCAAAATAGACATGCGTCGATATGCCGCCGGAGGAAAATGCCGCATTGCGTCCAAGCAAATAGCTCCGCTGAATATCCGTCAGCGGATACCCACCGGTCTTTTCCGCATACGCCGCCAGTGCCTTTCGATACTGCTCACACAGAAAGTTCGTATACGAATCCAAATCCTTTTCAAAATAGAAGTGATCACCTGGGAAAGTCTGCATCACGACGTCTTTGCCGACCACCGTTTTCCAGTCCTCCACCTGTCCGATCCGGTACGCGGGATCCTCTTGTCCATACGTTGCCACGAGATAAGACGGAAGCAGTTCCCCCTCATGGGCAAACCGATAGGTCCGCAGCGTATCCAAATCCGCCTGTAAAATTGGCAGCAGTTCGGTCTCAAAAATGCGGTTTTTCAGCACATTTTCCTCCGTGCCGCCGATGTCACGCAGATAAGCGATCATCTCTTCGTTTGACATGCCCACTTCCTGCTTGGCCGCCACATACGGAGAGGCCGCGCCGGAGAGTATCGTCATCACAGGGGCATTGTGATGCACTTTCTGCATCTGATATGCCGTCTCAATCGCCGCATACGCACCCATGCTGTGTCCGAACAAGCAATACGGTTCCGACGGGCCGAGCATACCGGCAATCTCCTCGCTCATGCTGTGCATCAGCTCGTCAAACGTCGAATAAAACGGCTGCCCATATTTTTTTCCTCGTCCGGCATATTCCAGCGGAATCAAGGTGATGCCGTCATTCGACTTTTTCGCCATCATATCTGCCATCGCGTCGTACCGCATGGCAAATCCACCCGCGTGCACCAAACAAAACATCTTCATTTTGCTGGCTCCTTTCCTGTTTAGATGTCCAAAATATCTATATCCTCCAACACATCGTCGGTCTGGTTTTCTTCCTTTTGTTCTGCAAATACTTCTTTCACCAAGCGCACAACCGTCGGCGCATTCAAGATATCCGTCGCGTGAATGGTGCGCCCGAAGGCATCTGCAATCATGGCGAGCAGGCGCGGAATCTGCGCCGATGAGCCGCCGGAAAAAAAGAAATTATCCTGCTCTGTCAGCTGCGTGTTGTGAAGAACCGTCTGCCACAGCGCAAGCATTTTTTCTATGTGTTGCTTGTGCTCTTGGAACTCGTTTGCGCACGGCTGCATCTCCGGTTCGCGGTACGGGGTCAGCGCACCGCTCTCCAGCAGCTGCCGCAGCGTCTTGCGCCGGATTTTGCCGACGCTCGTCCGTGGGATTTGCTCCGGCGAGACGAATATCAGGACATCATAGCTGCATCCGAAATGCGCAATCAGTACCCGGTGCAGCTGCTCGCTGCACGCCGCCTGATTTTGTGGATCGCAAACGGCAAAGACCGCCAGTTTATCTCTTCCGCTGTGCGTATCCGGCAGCACCACGCAAACGACCTTCGCACAATCGCCTGACAGCTCTTGTAAGACGCACGCTTCCATCTCTGCGCAGGAAATATTGCGTCCGTTTCGGATAAAAATATCCTTTTGCCGTCCCACAATGACAAACGTGTCACCCTGCACAAAAATCTCGTCACCGGAGTGCAGCCATCCATCCGCGTCACAGCACATCTCATCGCATCCGCCGACATAGGTTTGTGCAACCGTGTCGCCGCGCACCAGCAGTTCTCCATATCCATCTTCCCGATACTGCACGCCGACTTCAACGCCTGCAATCGGTTCACCGGTCGAGCAGATGCTGCCGACAGACGCGTTATGTTTCCATCCCCGTGAGGTCAGCATATATCCTGCGGTCTCGGTCATGCCCCAGCCGACGTGAATCACATCATCTTGCAGACCAAACGGCGCCCACTGCTGGACAAAGTGCTCGCACGCCGTCCTCGTCACGGTCTCGCCTGCGCTGAACAGGCAGCGAATGCGAGAGAGATCGAGAGGACGCAGCGGTTTAATGTTAGCGTCAGTTAATTCGTAAGCAAAATTCGGCGCCCAACTGATCGTCACCTGATATGCACTTGCCAGCTGCATCCACTGCGCCGGTTCGGAAAGAATTCTGTTCGTGGAAATCTGAATTTGCGCACTCTGCATATATACCGGCAGCAAATGCGCCTGCACCATAGCAGCAGAGTGATCGAGCGGCATCCAATTCAGGAAAATATCTTCATCCGTGAACGGAAACGCGGCCGCATGTCCGGCAAGGTTTGCCCGCAGCATTCGCTCGGTAATCGGAACACCCTTTGGCTGTCCCGTGCTGCCGGAGGTAAACAGAATCATCATCACATGATCGTCGTCCAGCGGCTGCGCGTTCCATGCCTGCGCAGGCTGCGCCGTCAACTGCTCCGACGTTAAGATCGGCACACTGCCTACTTGCTCCAACCAATCGGTTATCATCACCTTGGGCTGCGCGATGCGCTGGATACTGGCAATTCTGCTCCGCGCTGCCTCCTCCTTCGGTCTGCCGAACGCCGTGCGCTCAATGGGAATCGCCTCCGCGCCGCTGAGCACGACACCCCAGAAGGCAGTCAAAAAGCTCGCTCTGTTGCACACGGAAACACACACACTGTCTCCGCAGCCAATGCCCATCGCCTGCAAATTTGCCGCCGCTTTTTCGGCGTTTTCCCGCAGCTCACGATAGGTCATCTCAACACAATCCTGTGGTTCGGACAAACAAATCAGCGTTCGTTCCTGCCACGCGCCCTCTCGCAGCAGCAGATCTCTGGCAAAGCGAATCGCACTCAGCGGTGTCGGTTTGCCTCGTCGCAGCACCACGGTCTGGCTCTCGCTCATTCGTTCTCTCCTCCCACGTAATAGACTTCATTGCCGCGTTGTTCCGGTGCCGTTCCCGGTGCCGTCGGCCATCCGATTGCCATCATTGCCCACACAATATGGTTGCGTGGAATATGATATTCCTCCAGCTTCGCACGAATGGTCTGCTCGTCGCACAGCGTCATCAACGCATTGAGCCACACGCTGCCCAAGCCCAGCGACGTCGCCGCCAGCATGATATTCTCTGCCGACACTGCGGCATCCTGAATGCCATCCTGATTGCGCCGATCGTTAGAGATCAAAATCAACAGCGGCGGATTCTCAAATCCGTTAAGCGGCAAGTTGTTCTTTGCCGTTGCCTCGTGTATTACCTGTTTGAATGCCGCGATTTCTTCAGCATCCTGTATAACTGTAAACCGGCGCGTCTTGAGATTTTTGCCGGACGGCGCGGCCTTGGCGCATTCCACCAGCACAGAAACCATCTGCGCAGGCACGGCTTTGTCCTGAAACTTCCGAATACTCCGGCGCTGAAAAATGGTCTCAATGGTCTCATTCGTGCTGCTCTGTATTTCCCAGTCGCGCTTGAGCGCTTTGCGGTCGGGCTTTCCCATAGCATTGCGCGGAATCGCGGACAAGCGGATGTATTCCTGCGGCACTTTGTGCTGCGGCAGCTCTCGGCTCAAATACATTTTCAGCTCGTCTGCCGAAACCGGATGATTTGCATCCTTTGCCACATAAAATAGAGCGGGAACCTGTCCCATGCTGCCCTTTTTATCCTCTACACCGAGCACCATGCACTCAGTGAGCCATCCGGATTGCATCACCTGTTCTTCAATTTCGCGCGGCGCAACCTTTTCGCCGCCGACATTGATGATGTCATCCGCTCGGCCGACCATGTACAAATATCCATCCGCATCACGCCAAACCAGATCATTGACCAGCATCCAGCCGTCGCGCAGGGTTTCTCGCGTCAGCTCCTCCTGTCCGTAATAGCCGGACATCTGCATACCGCCGCGCAGCGCGAGCCGTCCGACGGTATCCGGGCCAACGCCGTCCATTAGCTCTCCGTCCGCACCCACAATACCGACCTCAATACCGTCTAATGGCCGTCCGGCAGAGGTAATTTTGTCTGTCCGTTTGCTGACAGGGAGAAACAGGCAGCCGCCGCTCTCCGAGGAACCCCACGTGTTGTGAATCTCCGTGTTCGGCAGCAGGTCTAACAGCCGCTTGCGCAGCGGAACCGATACGGCTCCCGCGCTGAATTCGATATACCGCAAGCCGCCAAACATGCGCTTCACCTGCTCCTCTCCTACCGCGTGCAGCATGGTCTCCATCGCAACACTGACGCTGATTGCCGCGGTGCAGTGGAACTGCCGGATGTTTTCCGCCGTCTCTTTGACGGAAACAGCGCTATTTTGCAGCACGACTGTTGCACCAACTGCAAACGCGGAACGCAGCACGCGCAGAGCAAATGAGTGATTGAGCGGCAGGGGGATGAGCACGACATCGCTCTCTCGCATTCCGATGCCGTCTCTGGTATTTTTGATATTGCACCATAGAGCACCTGCCGTGTGCATGGCTCCCTTGGGGCGTCCGGTCGATCCCGTTGTGAAAATCAGTTCCAACAGCGTCGTCTCGTCAACCGGTGCAGCTTCTTCCAGCGGCGCCTGTACCATGGCGCATTCCATATCGTGGTATGGTACCGCTGTTACGCAAAAGTCCCGCACCGCCGATGCATGTAAATACAGGCGCGCGCCCGTCAGCTCGGTGATATAGTCCAGCACATGGCGTTTTTCTGCCCGCGCTACCGGAATCGTTACAGCACCGACTGCCTGTACCGCGAGAAATGCCGCGACAAAAATTGGCTTCGGTACCGCCTCCAGCATCACGCGGTCTCCCGGCTGCAAACCCATGCTGCGCAGCAGCGCGGTCATGCGCGCTGCGCTCTCATACAGCTTTCCATAGGTCAGGCATTCGCCGCGATAGATGACAGCCGGATGCTCCGGCCGGCTCTCTGCCTGCCGTCTTACCAGCTGAACCAGCGTATTCATATCTATCCATCCCCCTTACGATGCAGTCTCCAAAATACGATGCGCGAGCTTTTCAATGGTCTCGTTCTCGTAAATCTCATAAATATCAAAGTCAATGCCAAATTGCTGGTCAATCGGGTCCGCCATCATCTCAATGAGCAGCGAATTTCCGCCCAAATAAAAGAAGTCCTCGTCGTAAGCAATGCTATCCGAGAAATTCAAAATTTTCATCCAGAGCTTTTCCAAAAACTGCTCAACTTGAATCAGTTTTCCGTCTCCGTTTATCGGCGGCTCCGGTTTCATCTGCTCGTTCTGTGCCGATGCCTGTGCGAGATGCGGCATTTTGATTGGCTGCGCCAAATGCGGCAGCTGAATCGGCTCAGCTGGCGACGGAGCAGCCGGTGCCGATGTCGGCGGCACAACGCTCGGCGTCACGCCGGAAACGCGCTCCGCCTGCTTTTTTTCCGGTGTGATCCAGTGGCTGCACTTCTCAAACGCGTAGCCGGGCAGGCACACGCGCGGCTGCTTTTCCTGATAGAATACCTCCCAGTCGATGGATTTGCCGTTGTTGTACCAATCGACAAATAATCCTGCCATCTCGCGCGGACGCGCCACAGACAAGACCTGTACGCCCTCCAGGCAAACCAACTGGCGCAGAGCGCCCTTATGTCCAAAATCGACAACCAATAAGTTATTATCTTTTGCTAACTTTTCCAGCTGCTTGACCACTTTTGTATAATCATTGTCCGTCTGGTTTACAGCCGCCTGCAAATCCTCTATGCTCCGGCGTCCCGCGGCATACTGTACCACCGCCTTGCCGGCTTTGTCTGCCAGAACGTAATCCGGGGTCATGCCGCACGCAGTGAAATACCGATAGGCCGCGCACTTAAACGTCAGATCCGGTATACCAGTCTCCTTCCAGAACGAGCGCATACCGGGAAACAGTGTCTCATACGCCCCGCACTGCGCCTGCTCACAGTCCTCCTGTTTGAGCACAAATACAAGTTTCTTGGGCTGCGGCTCCGTTGTCGGGCGCATCATATCCAGCCGTTCTAGCAAATCCTGTTTGCTGTCGCAATAGACCAGCCGACGCACAGCACCGTCGTCGCGCGCTGTGTTCATTGTGTACACGGCGGCCGCGTAATCGGTCTTGCCGTCACGAAGCGCCTGCGCAAACCGCTCGCTGTTGCCATAGAAGGATTCCTCACTCTGGGCGCTCAGTTTGACGAGGCTCGGCGCGTCATTGCGCTCCTGTACCTGCTTGTTGGCATAGTTTTCTACCAAAACATGGACGTTGGTTCCACTGATTCCGAAACCGTCAATACCGGCAACCCGATGGCTTCCCGGTGAAAAATGTCGGGTTTCGGTCAGTGGAGTCAAACCCACCGAAGCGAAATCAATCAGGGCGTTCGCCTGCTGGAAGTTTGCCAGCGGATACGCCTCATCATAGCGGAAGCCCAGCAACACCTTTACCAGACTTGCCACACCGGCGGCTTCATACAAGTGTCCAATGTTGGTCTTGACCGCGCTGAGGTAAATCTCTTTTTTATCCAGCCCAGCGGCACGCAAATTTTCAAATAGCGCTTCTGCTTCGACAGAATCACCGATTTTGTTTCCAATGCCGTGCGCTTCAATCTCTGTGAGCTCCGGATTGCCGCTGTCGCGCCATGCCCGTTCAATGACCTGTCTCTGCGCCTCCGGACTCGGCATCGTCACCTTGCTGCACCGCGCGCCGTCACCGTTGACCGCGCCGGAGGTCAGCACGCCATAAATAAAATCCCCGTCGCGCTCTGCATCTTTTAATCGCTTGAGCAAAACAAAGGCAGCGCCTTCTCCTGCGCTCGTGCCGTCTGCCTGCTCATCGAATGCCTTACTACGGTACTCTGGAGACAATAAACCCATAGTCTGATATTTCTGTTTTTTCTTATCTTCGATGTCTGTGAACAGAGAAATGCCTCCGACCAGCGCATACTCCCATTCCTCCGTCATCAGCTTCATGCACGCATCGTGAATCGCTGCCAGCGAGGACGAGCAACCCGCGTCATACATCGCATTGGCCGCCCGCAGATCGAGAAAATATGCAATCTTTCCACAGATCATCAGTTTCATATTGCCCAGCACCGACAGAGACGTCGATGCGGCGCGCTCTTTGTTGTACGCGATTTCCGAGCTGGAAACCAACACGCCGCAATTTTTTCCGCGGAACTGCTCTAACGAATAACCTGCATTTAGTACGGCTTCGGTTGCAAGTTCCAAACCCAATCGCTGTTCCGGACTCATAAAATCCGCCTCTTTGGACGGAATGCCGAAATACTTGTGGTCGAAGCAGTCAATGTCCTCGATGCTTCCCAACTGAATGCAATCGGCATCCGGTTCTAAACCCAGCAGACGCTTGCGCTTTTCCGACACCTCCGCAATACAGTCCTGCTTTCGACTGAGCACGCGCCGGAAATCCAGCAGCGTTTCCGACTGGGCAAACCGCCCGCTCATGCCAATGACTGCGATTTGATGATACTGCATCGCTTTTTTACTCCTTTACTCCTGCTCAAATATCTAAAATCGTCATACTATCTCCGCCGCTTTCCTGTCGGATGATCTCCATGATCTCGTCACGGCTCTCCTCAAAGGTAAAATGATTGCCGCACACGGTCTTTAATACCAAACCGCCGTCGCAGTAATCCTTCCATTCCATGAGATCCGCTTCTCCGGTCAGCGTGTCCTGCTCGCCGCGCATGACAGTCAGCGGACACCCCAGCAAAAACGATTCGTGCTCGGAATGACTGTAATCCAACAACATCTGCTGATCATATTGGAAAATGTCCAGCGCGTCATTGGCAAAATCCACAATACGCGCGAGGTTTTCCTCTTTTCCGGCAAGTTCGCCACAGTCCTGCATCAGCTCATCCAGCGGGACGGGCTGAATACACTGCGTCTCATCAAATTTGTCAAACGCATGCTGTGTATACAATTCGGTAATTTGCCCTAAGCTCTCTGTGTGGGTAAACAGCTGTTCCGGAAAATATCGGACAAACATCTGTCGAATTTCTCCTCGGAACGAACGGTTCGCAAACACGGGTTCCGCAATCTTTCGATTTCCCGGAGATCCGATAGAGCTGCAAAAAAAGTGCTCAGGTTCCTTTTTTCCCAGCATCCGAAGCTTGCGGCACAATTCATAGCCAATAATCGCGCCAAAGCAGTATCCATAAATCACATAGGATTCGTCCGGCTTCAGCTGAATGTCTATCTTCTGAATCAGGACATCCACCAGCTCTTCCATCGTTTTGGCCGGAGCGTCCTTCTTTCGCATACCGCGTCCCGGAATTTCCAGCAGGCACAGTTTGAAATCTTCACTGCCGTTGAGTTCTTTCATCCACGGCAGAAACATCACTGCAGAGGCTCCGGCACCTGGAATACAAAATAATTTTTTCATATAGTCTAACTTCTTTCTCTATTTACTCACAGCAAAGTGTTTGATATAGCATCTCGCTGTTTATCTCACAAATATCCGTCGGTGCTTGTGCGCACACGCTGTAATACAGTCTCGGGTATCGCCCCCACGTCAGCACAGCATCACCAATGTCTCGGCTTCCGCACGGTTGTACACAACCGGAATAATCCAGCTCTCTCATATCGCGGCGCAGACCTACTCCTAAGTACTTGAGATAGCTTTCTTTTAAAGCCCAAAGCCGCGTAAAGGCGGCGTCCGCCTCCTCTTGCGGCAGGTTGCTCCGCTCTCGTTCATGCAGGCAGCGAGAATACAGCACCTGTGCATCCAGGATATCGTCTTGAATATCACATCCGACTTCCTGCATATCCACAGCGCAGAGAATTCCGCCGTGACAATGCGACCAGTTAAACCGCGGCATGGCTTTGTCAGTAAAGTACGGTTTTCCTGAATCTGCAGATCGCATCTCCGGCATCCTGCGTATGCCGAATTGCCTTTTCAGTGCATATTCCAACAGACAATAGGCTAATACGCAGTTTTTTCGATCTTCCTCTCGCCGATAACGCAGCATACGCTCCCGTCGATTCTCAGGCAAGATTTGTTCCAGCCGCCTATACTGCTCCGTCGGCATTCGCTGCGCATGGCGAAGGAGATACGCCGTCGGCTGATACACGATTTTCTTGCCTCCCTATCGCAACACGCTGTAATTGATTAATGTTAGTTAATTTAATTACTTGTTAATTACGCTATTTTTTGTTTCTTTTTCGACAAATTTCCCATTTTTGTTTCTTTATAGTTGGTTTTTCCGATTTCTTGGTAAGTCAACGCTAACTATATCTTACACCGATTTTATGCTTTGTCAATCCCTCGCTTCTGCTGGTCTCCTATCTCAACTTTCCGTTTTGCCTACAATTTGATTTCGGAATCAAGGCACTTTCCCTGCATTTATTCCCTTTGTGCTACCATTTTAATTCCAATTTGTATCTTTATTTCACGTATAGTTTTTTGTAGGAACAAGAAAATTATAGGAATATAGGTCTACAATTCTCTCATACAAAAAATCCTCAGAGGTTTCAACCTCTGAGGATTTCACTTGCATCCATGTACGTTTTTTCTCTTACATCAGCAGGAACTTTTCTAATGACAGCTCTCACAGTTCCCCATATTTTTCCTTATACCGCTTCAGCTGCTCCATCGCATTTACGAGATAGTCCGAGGCGGCCTTCTGGTCTCCCCACAGCTGTTCCGGAATCACTCGCTGCAATGCCTGCTTGGTCGGTGCTTTGAATACGGTCTTTGGCTTGGCATCCGTAAACAGAAACGCGGTGTCGTTCTCTGTCAGCACGTTGCTCTGCGCGTCTTTCGCCGCAGCGATGCGCATATCATACGCCGCCTTGAGGGCACGCAGGGCGGCAGTCGTCAGCTTTTTCTTGCAATAGCTTGCCAGCTGCCAGCCTTCCTGTTCACTTGCCTGCTTGAGCTTTTCCATTAAGGCGCGCTGGGTTTCCTTGTTCATGCGCGTCAGCGTCTGCGATGCCGTGCTCACAGGAATGCTTCCGCTGTCCGCCAAGTCAATAACTTCAGGAATGGCAATTTCCGGAATGAACTGCCGTGCGCACTTGATAAAGGACGGCGAGGTTTGATTCTGCTGTGCCAGCTCGGTCAGCGTGTCCGTTCCCTGAGCCGCCGCCTTTCCCTGATGCTTTTCCGCTTGAAACTGCATTTCAAACGCCATGCCCAATTCAGAGATCAATAATTGGTCTCTGCGGTGTACATTGGTCAAAACATAGGTCAAATCGCCCAGTGCAAAGGTGTTCGCCTTTACAGCTTGTAAGTCCAAAACCGTGGCGTTCAACGTGTTGCGCTCGGGATGTTTTTGCTGTACCAATCGCGCGGCGCGCGTGCGCTGCTTGCCGGACAGCACCTCATACATGCCCGGCTGCTGCTCAGATGGGAATACAATAATGTTCTCTACTTGTCCGTCCCGCTCCAAGCTGTTTGCCAGCTGCTCCAGCTTTTCCTGTGCGTAGTCATGGAAAATCGGATTGCCGTTCACATTTTCCCGATGATACGGAATCAGCTTGTCCAGCGGAATGCTGTGCGTCGAACGGTTGCGCTGATCCTGAATGCGCTGTGCTGTGCCGCCTGTCGGAATAATCGGTCTGCCGCCTCGTGCCATGTCACTTCACCGCCTTTATTAGTGCATCGGCAAATGCCGCATAGTCTTTGAGCGCATTGTTTTTGCGATGCATCTGAAATACATTGGTGTGCATGGCTTCCGCCTCACCGAACAGACCTTCCGCCAAACGAATCCATTCCGGAAATACCTGACAGCCCATCTGCTGGGCAATGGTCTCCAATTCGCCGGCAATCGCCTTGCAGGCGAGCACACGCTTGTTGGACATGGTAATCAGGAAGCCCAAGATGCGCAGCTTCGGATTGGTGTTCTGCACATAATACACGGTATCAAAAAATGTCGGGATGCCGCGGATGCTCTGTGCCGTCGCCTTGGTCGGAATGACAATATCATCCGATGCTTCCAGCGCAGCTGTTTGCAGCCAGCCGAGATTTGGCGGCGTGTCAATCAAAATAAAATCATACTGCCCGCGCACCTCGTCCACAATCTCTTTGATGGCAGAGGTGCCGAGACCCAAGCGGTCCATGTCATAGAGCAGGAACGAAGCGGTAATCAAATCTCCGGACGGCGTATGTACAATGCTGTCCGGCACGCTGAGATTCTCATCCATGATGAGATGGTACAGCGAAGCCTCTCTCCCCTCTTCCTGCTTCTCAAAATCAGAAACCATGTAGGAAGAAGCCGTTGCCTGCGGATCGGTGTCTATCACCAGCACGGTATAGCCGCGGCCAAGGAGACAGCCGGCGGTTGCGACAACCGACGTCGATTTTCCCACGCCGCCTTTCTGATTGGAAAACGCAATCACAGAACAGCTCATTTTCCCACTTCCTTTTCTTCTATCGCATCCATGCGTTCTTTCACGATCATACGAATGTAGCTTGCAACAGGTAAGCCCTTTTTCTCTGCTTCCCGTTCAATTTTGCTATATAATGCAGCCGGCCAGCGCACGGTTGTCATCTTTGTATTGCCTGCCATAAAAATCACCTCTTTATGCATCTATTATATGCCGTTTGTCATCTGTCCGTCAAGCAATACAAGTAAAAAGATTTCAATGAAATTCAAAAGAATCCGACAGCCGGCAGCATCCGCCGTGCTTATTCCCGTAATTTCGAAAATGGATATTACGGAAATCGAAATTACGGATTTGCGTACATATATAATACTATTTAAATATAAGACTAAGAGATATTATATTATTATTTATAAAAGACAGAGCAGTGCAGGCAAGTGAAGGTGAGATAAAGTGAGACAAGGCGAAAAAAGTCTTGACAAGTCGTCGGACGTCCGCTATAATAACGGTATACATAGTTAAATTTAAATATTCTTTTTTTTCTTATTTTCTTATCTTATCTTGTTTTTTTATCTTCTGCGCAATCATTGCGTCTGCAAAAGCATACAGGACATATCGTATACATCATGTCCCCCCTGATAGAAATGTATCCTTTTTGTATTGTAAGATTGTATGGAAGTGTTGTTAAAGGATAACAGCACTTTTTTTGTGCAGAGATTACGATACGGAGGTACCATCATGGGTGTAGCAGTCAATTTAACCATCAATCGAACAGAATATCAAACCGGTTTTACCAAGGTCCCGAACAGCTTAATTCATTCGCAAAAGATTTCTATGAAGGCGAAAATGCTGATGACCTATTTGATTGGTCAGCGCGACAGCTCTTTTACGCCTGTTTCGGAAAATGATCGGTGGACAATGACATTAAAAGGCCTGTCTCATGTGTTCAAAGAATCTATCGGCTGCATCAAGCGCTGTATGGATGAGCTCATGCGAGAGGGCTTTGTTGTGCGCGTAGACGTGTTAAGCAAGCGAAATTTGCGCATTCGCAGCGAATATGTGGTATTTGAGGAGCCAATCGCAGACGTTGACGGCAAACCGCGCCGTATTCGGGAAGAAGAATTAAATAAGGGCGTAACCCTGCTCTCTGTTGCCAATCCGAACGGAAATGTATCCGATGCACAGAGCAAGGAGCTGGAAAAAGACGCTTGCAGAGAAGTTGTCAAGGAAATGATTGAAGAAGATACGCTCCGTGAAGATTTCTCTCCGGAAGAGGCGGAGGAAGTGACGGATGCTATCTGTGATGCGGTTTGCGACGACAAAACCATTTATATTGACGGGGATTCTGTCACGCCGGAGGCGTGCAAGGAAGCCCTGTTTAAGCTGTCTCGTCAGGATGTCACAAAGATTTTGGATACGGTTCGACTGCGAAAAGACATCAGAAATCGCAAGCATTACGTCCTTGCCATGCTGTATCGGGCTGGTGCACATAAAAACTTTTCTACCGGAGAACGCTATGCAGCTATGGATGAGATGCAATTGCTGCTCGCTGCCGTGCGCCGTGGAGAACTGATAGACTGGTGGAACGATACCTTTGAACAGCTGACGCCGCTGACGCAGTATTTGGCAAAGGAGTATATTTATCATACGTTTTCGCAAGAGGAAGCCCTGCTGGACAGTTTGGAGCAACAGCTAAAGGGGCTCTATGTCCGTTGGTCACTGTAAATACAAAAGAATACGTTTGCATGATATAAAAACAACCCGCACGAGAAGTATATCCTGATATACCTCGTGCGGGTTGTTGTGCTGTTACTTCCGTTAATTGTTAACGGAAGTGTATCGACAAATTTCGAGACATAGTAAAACACGCTATACAAGACACAATCATTAAAAGCCTTGCACAGCGTGTTCTACATCTTATCTTTTTTATCTTCTTCGAGTATTATACAATGGATTTCCGAAAAAAGCAAGTGTTTTTTTTCGACAAATGAAAAAAAATTTCGACAGCGCGAAACAACGCGAAAAACAGGGTTGTTTTCAAAAAAAAGACTTCCGTTAATCGTTAACGGAAGTGGATACGCGCTTCTTTCCTTCCGGTGCGGACTTCCGTTAATTGTTAACGGAAGTGGATACGCGCTTCTTTCCTTCCGGTGCGGACTTCCGTTAATTGTTAACGGAAGTGGAATGTGTGCTTCTTCCCTTCCGGTGCGGACTTCTGTTAATCGTTAACGGAAGTGGATGCGCGCTTCTTCCCTTCCGGTGCGGACTTCCGTTAATTGTTAACGGAAGTGGAATGCGCGCTTCTTCCCTTCCGGTGCGGACTTCCGTTAATCGTTAACGGAAGTGGATGCGCGCTTCTGCCCTTCCGGTACAGACTTCCGTTAATCGTTAACGGAAGTGGATGCGCGCTTCTGCCCTTCCGGTACAGACTTTCGTTAATTGTTAACGGAAGTGGAATGCGCGCTTCTTCCCTTCCGATGCGGACTTTCGTTAATTGTTAACGGAAGTGGATACGTGCTTCTTCCCTTCCGGTGCGGACTTCCGTTAATCGTTAACGGAAGTGGATACGTGCTTCTTCCCCTCCGATGCGGACTTCCGTTAATTGTTAACGGAAGTTGATGTGCGCTTCTTCCCCTCCGGTGCGGACTTCCGTTAATTGTTAACGGAAGTGGATACGTACTTCTTCCCCTCCGATGCGGACTTCCGTTAATTGTTAACGGAAGTGGATGCGCGCTTCTTCCCTGCCGGTACAAACTTCCGTTAATTGTTAACGGAAGTGGATGTGCGCTTCTTCCCTTCCGGTGCGGACTTCCGTTAATTGTTAACGGAAGTGGATGCGCGCTTCTTCCCTTCCGGTGCGGACTTCCGTTAATTGTTAACGGAAGTGGAATGTGTGCTTCTCTCCTTCCCATGGTATAATCAAATCAACAGATAGAAAAATCAAAGAGAAGGAGAATGCATATGTATGACTTTCATACAGACGCAAAACTATTGTGGGAGTATCATCATCTCTATCAGCCCTTGCAAAAGGCGGATTGTATTCTTGGTTTTGGCAGTCATGACCTGCATGTTGCCGAACGGGCAGCCGCGTTGTATCTTGCCGGATATGGGGAATACATTATTTTTACTGGTGGGTTCGGTCGTATCACCAAACAGATTTGGAACAAGCCGGAAGCGATAAAATTTGCTGAGATAGCAGGGAAAAGGGGAGTGCCTCAGGAGAGAATTCTTACCGAATCGGAATCAACGAATACCGGAGAAAATATCCGCAATACGAAGCGCTTACTGCAACAAAAGCAGCTGTCATTTTCCAACTATCTGATTGTGGATAAACCGTTTAAGGAACGGAGAATCTATGCAACACTCAAGAAACAATGGAGCGACTTAGATTTTCGCGTGACCTCTCCGCAGAATACTTATGAGGAATATTACCGGTATTATCAGCAATCAGAGCAACTGCATGTTGCCGATTTTCTCAATATTCTGGTCGGTGATTTGCAGCGCATTGATCTGTACGGCAGGAATGGATTTCAAATCCCGCAGGAGATTCCGCCTGATGTATGGGCAGCATATCGGAGACTGGCAGACGCTGGATTTGACAAGCAGCTCATAGCGGGCTGCTCGTGAACATCAGCGTCCGCACAGCGGCGCCGGGGTGGAAGCTGTCCTGATTCTTGTGAGATAAAAAATGCATGGATGCAAACGAACAGCTCAGAGGTTCTGATATGCTCCCTATATAGCGAACAGTGAAGTAAAAACACTGAAAGCTATATAGGGAGCATCTTTGTATGAGAAGAGAAAAAATATCATCTGCAGTCAAATAAAACGTAATAAAAGAGATAGAATCCGGAAGACTATCGCAGGGCGAAGCCGCCAAAAGACTTGGCGTAGATAAGTCAACTATTAAGTACCGAAACTGCGGGTGCACTCGCAATGCGTCCAATCCGCAGTATGTGGCAGAGAATGTGCTAGGCCGTGATTTCCATGCGCCAAAGCTGAATGTGAAGTGGCTTACCGATGTTACAGATGTTACAGAGTTCAAATGGTATGAGGACACGGAAGTCCACAAAGTCCATTTAAGCGCTATCCTTGACCTGTACGACAGACGTATTGTTTCGTATATTATTAGCGACCACAATGACAATCCTATTGTATTCAACACATTTAAGGCTGCGGTGAAAGCCAATCCAGACGCACAAACGCCGATGTCTTGGCAAGCGTACCAAAATATGCAGAAAAAAATTGGATAAGATGCCTATTGAAATTGTTACAAGATGGAATATAATAGAAACAACTTAAATAAAAAGTTTTATAAAAGTTTATTTCTAATTAAATTCGCACAAAAATACGCGGATGTATTTGGGAAAAATAACCAAGGTTCGGCGATTTTCCGCGCGATGGAAAATGGGTGGACCAATGCATTTCTGGTTCGCTGAAAAAACAAGCATTAAGATTTTGTTTATCTCCTCGTAAAATAAAGGCACAAAAGATCAAAACGCTGATGCAGCGTGATCCAACGTGAAAAGAGGAGGAGATTCTTATGAATGAAAATTGGCTGAATCTGGACGGTGCGGTTGTTGTAGTGACCGGCGGCGCATCCGGTATCGGCAAACATGTTGTGGACACCCTTGTAAAGGTAGGCGCACAGGCGGTTGTCGTTGACATGAACGTACAGACCGGTGACCAGATGGACGGTGCATATTGTGTTCAGTGCAATGTCACGGACGCGGCAAGTGTACAGGCAATGGCAGACGCTGTTGTGGAAAAGTTTGGGCGCATTGATGCGCTGGTCAACAATGCAGGCATCAACCTGCCGCGGCTGCTCGTCGATGTCAAGGGCGAAAAGCCGGAGTATGAATTGAATGATGCGTCGTTCGGCAAGATGTTCGCCGTCAACGTCAAAGGTGTGTTCCTGTGTGCGCAGGCTTGTGCCAAGCAGATGCTCAAGCAGGGAAAGGGCGTTATTCTGAACATGTCCTCGGAGTCCGGCAAGGAGGGCTCGCAGGGACAGTCCGCATATTCCGCGACAAAGGGCGCTGTGGACAGCTTCACCCGCTCCTGGGCAAAGGAACTGGGCAAGTACAACATTCGCGTGCTGGCTTGTGCGCCGGGCATTATGGAAGCAACCGGCCTGCGCACCGCAGCATATAATGAGGCACTGGCATATACCCGCGGCGTCAAGCCGGAAGAATTGTCCACCGACTACACAAAGGTGATTCCGATGGGCAGAGACGGAAAATTGGATGAAGTCGGCGATTTGGTCGCTTATCTGATATCCGACCGTGCCAGCTACATTTCCGGCACAACCATCAACATTTCCGGCGGTAAGTCCCGCGGATAACATCAAAAAACGAGGCAAAGGAGCGCGATTGACATGAAAAGTTTATTTGGAGACAATCGCGTAGCCAATTTACTGATGCAGCTCAATAAGACACCTGTTATCACGGTAAGTGCTCTTGCTTCGCGTCTGAATGTCAGCGAACGAACCATCCGCAACGACATCAAACAAATCAATCAGGAATTACAGGATTGTGCCGTGATCGAAGGCACGGGCGGAAAATATAGCCTGCGTGTGTTTCAGCAAGATCGGTTTATGCAGATGCTGACGGAGATGATGCAGACGGATGACTTTATGAATTCTTCGCGCAACCGCATGGATTATCTGTTCGGCAAGCTGATGCGCGCCGAACAGCCGGTGCTCACGGACGACCTCGCCTATGAGATGAATGTCGGCAGAACCACGCTCATGAGTGACTTGAAAAAGTTGCGGGAGGAAATCGAGCCGTATCATTTGCAAATCATTGGAAAGACAAGCAGAGGTCAGGTGCTGAGCGGGAGAGAAATGGACATCCGCAGATATGTTCTGGACGGGTTGTATGACAGCATCTATCGGGAATATCCACTGGACGAGGAATTGCGCGCGGAAATCGAGCGGGCGTTTCGGGAAAATCATTTCGAAAAATGTGTGTGCACATCGTTTGAACACGTGGTCACGCTCATGCTTGACCGATTCCTCAACGGACATGATATTGGGATGCTTCCGCAAAACTATTACGACCTGACAGCCAGACAGGAATTTGTCATCGTTGACGCGCTGATGGATCGAATCGGTGAGATTTTACAAATTCGGATTCCCTTAGAAGAAAAGCTGTTTGTGCTTTTGCCGGTCATCGGCATGCGGACACCGGCGGATATGCACGATGCCCGTGCGATTGAACTGGATGAAACGGTTCGCCCGCTGCTGCAGCGCATACAGCTGCGCATCCACATGGAGTTGGGCATCACCGTAGAAAGCGGAGAATTTACGGAAGAATTTCTCTATCATATGATGTTTATGCTCAATCGGCTGCGCTTTCATGTGCCGCTGAAAAATCCCATGCTGGATGATCTGCGGGAAAAATATCCGCTGGCATACCGCATGGCGGGCATTGCGGCGGCCGTCGTGGAAGAAGAATACGGATTGGCGGTCAGTGACGATGAACGAGGATATTTGGCATCGTATTTCGGCGTCTTTTTGGCAGAGAGCGACTTGAAGCAGAAAAAACCGTTTCGCATTGCGCTGGTCTGCGGCACTGGACGCGTGACGGCGCGATTGGTTGCCGTTCAGCTCAAGCGCATTTTGGACAGCTCCACGGAGCTGGAATTGTTCGCTGATGAAAAAGCAACATCGGAGCTGTTAGATGGTTTTGATATCGTTTTGTCTACCGTAGACCTGTCGTGTGCTTGTCACCGTCCGGTCATTCGCATCCATGAGATTTTCAACGATCAGGAGCTGCTGCACAAGATAGAAAAAGCAAAATACTGGGATCACGTCGATGTTCCGGTATTGGACAGCAATTGGTTCGTCATGACCGGATTGATGGATGAGAGTCGGTTTTTCGTCTTGGATGATGTCGCAGATTATCCGGCCGCTGTGAAACAAATGGTCAGCCGTCTGACACAGGACGGACAGCTGGATGCCGCGTTTGCCGACCGGTTGGAAGAACGGGAGCGCAAGGGAACAATGGTATTTGGAAATTCCGTTGCGATTCCGCACAGTGTACAGTATGCAAGCGACAAGCTGGTGCTGGCGGTGGGCGTTGTGCCGCAGGCGATTGAGCATAAGGGGAAGGAAATCCGCGTCATCTTTCTCTTGGGTCTGCCGCGGCTGGTGCAGGCGGATGACACGCTGCTCATTCGTGTATATGATGAAATCATTAGTATAACAAAGGATACCGAGCTGCTGAACAAGGTCAGTGCAGCAGCAACATTTTCCGATTTGCTCCGTGTGCTGTATCGCAACATGGGAGTAATCTGAACAAATCTACAGAACGGAGGAACACAGATGACAAAGCTCTTGCTGATCGTAGCGGCTGCATTTGTTTTGCAGATCGTGTTGAGCATGGCGCAGATGAAGCACTTTTCCAAGGAATTTGTCAAATTGCGTCGACAGGGGAAAGTGGCTTGCGGACGCAAGGCAGGCGGACTTCGAGCGGGAGCCATCGTTATGTTCCTGCTCGACGAAGATGGAATCGTGCGCTGCGCCAAGAAGATGGAAGGCGTTACCTGCCTGGCGCGGGTCAAGCCGCTGCCGGGATTTGAAGGGCGCGATATCCGCACGCTGACCGCGGGCGATGTGCCGAAGAGCCATAAAAATCTCGGAAAAGCGGTGGAGGATGCCTCGCTGACCTTCCGCAAATTTACCGCCGGCGAGATCATTCCGGAACCGCCGTCCCCATTCCGAAAGCTCGGGCAGTCTGTAGGTGTTGTGAGAAAAACAATTTCGTAACAGAAAGGCGGATATAGTATGGAGTCTATCGTAAATATTGCATCTGGTTTTATGAATTTGTTCACCCTCGGCGGCGAACAGTTTAAAAACTGGGTTGTCGGCATCGTCCCGACCATCACAGTTTTGTTGGTATTGATGAACGCAATCATCGCGTTGGCAGGTCAGGATCGCGTAGACAAGCTGGCTCGTGTATGCACGAGCAACCCGCTTCTGCGTTATGCCGTGCTGCCGTGGGTTTCTGCGTTTATGCTGGGCAACCCGATGGCACTGTCCATGGGCAAGTTTATGCCGGAGTATTACAAACCGAGCTACTATGCAGCAGCAACCTATCATTGCCACACCAACAGCGGCATTTTCCCGCACATCAATGCATCGGAGATCTTTATCTATCTCGGCATTGCGAACGGTCTGACCACACTGGGACTGGACACGACACCGCTTGCCATTCGCTATTTGCTGGTTGGTCTTGTCTGCAACTTTATCTCCGGCTGGTCGACAGATTTTACCACAAAGATTGTAGAGAAACAGCAGGGTGTCAAGCTGAGCCGCAAATTGAAGGGCGAAGCATAACAGAGAAGGAGAAGAGAGTATGGCAGAATTTCGTTCCATCAAGGTAGAAAAAGGCAGCGGCGGCTTCGGAGGCCCGCTGATTATCACACCGACCGAGAAGAAAAACAAGGTCATGTTTATTACGGGCGGCGGCACAGAGCCGGAGTGCCTGCAAAAAATCGTCGAACTCAGCGGCTTGACACCGGTCAACGGCTTCAAGACCAACTGTCCGGAAGAGGAACTGGCACTGGTCATCATTGACTGCGGCGGTACCCTGCGCTGCGGCATCTATCCGAAAAAGCGCATTCCGACGATCAACACCAATCCGGTCGGCAAATCCGGCCCGCTGGCACAGTTCATCAAGGAAGACATTTATGTATCCGGCGTCACCTCGGCACAAATCTCTCTGGCAGACGGCAGCGCCCCTGCCGCACAGACAGAGGAACAGCCGCAGAAAAAAGAAGTCAAATTCTCCGCGGACAAGAAGGTATCCGAAACCCTCGCTGCACAGGAGAAAAAGAGCATTATCACACGCATCGGCTTGGGCGCAGGCAAGGTTGTTGCCACCTTTAATCAGGCGGCGCGTGACGCCATTCAGACGATTATCACAACGATCCTGCCGTTCATGGCATTCGTTTCCATGCTCATCGGCATTATCAACGGCTCCGGATTCGGCAATGCATTTGCTTCTATTTTGACGCCGCTGGCAGGTAATATTGTCGGTCTGGTCATCTTGGGCATTATCTGCTCGATTCCTGGTCTGTCTGCACTGCTTGGCCCTGGTGCGGTTATTGCACAGATTGTCGGCTCTCTGATTGGTGCTGAAATCGGCAAGGGAAATATCGCCCCGCAGCTGGCACTGCCGGCACTGTTTGCCATCAACACGCAGGGCGCTTGTGACTTCATTCCGGTTGGTCTGGGTCTCGCAGAGGCAGAGACGGAAACCGTAGAAGTCGGCGTTGTATCAGTAATGTATTCTCGATTCCTGACCGGCTGGCTGCGCGTACTTATCGCGTATGCAGCAAGCTTCGGTCTGTATGCAGCATAAAACGGAGGAAATTACAATGAAAATCATTTATGAAAATCAGGTAAAGGCGCTGGGCGCTTGTGTGGACGAATTTCAGGAAGCCGGACTGTTCATTATCTTCGGCGACAATGCACCGGACGAACTGAAGGACTACTGCTATTCGGTATCCGTCAACCCGATTCAGGGTACGATCGCCGCAGGTCAAGTATTGAAGGTGGATGATGCCTTGTACCGTATCACCGCTGTCGGCTCGGAAGCGCCGCACACGCTGGAAGGCTTGGGACATTGCACCATCAATTTCAGCGGGCAGACCACGGTAGACCTGCCGGGTACGATCTACGTGGAAAACAAGCCGATGCCGAAGCTTTGCGTCGGTACCGTGCTGCAAATTATCGAAGAATAAACACCGGTAACGATTGATTTTTTTCGAAAAACAGGATAAGATTACTCTAATCAATACTTTTAGAAAAGAGGAAATCTAAATGCCTGGGACTCACACCGGAAACAAACAGACGCAAGCACGGATTTTCCATTTGCTGCTTGCGGAACAATCGCTGACACGGCAGGAAATCGCGGAAACGCTGCATTTGAGTATGCCGACCGCGCTGCAGAACATCACAGAGCTGCTGCAGCGCGGTTTGCTGGAGGAATGCGGTGTCATCCAATCGACAGGCGGACGCAAAGCCAAAAAGATCTGCGTCCGTGCGCAGGCAGGCAAAACCATTGGCATTGACATCGCCCTGCATCACATAGAGCTGGTCGTGACGAATTTGAAAGGCACCGTGCTGTGTCAAAAGCAGCTGTCGATGGTGTTTCGTGATGAGCCGAGCTGGTATCAGCAATTGCGCGAACAACTGATGCAGTTTCTTGCGGAAAATCAGCAGGATTCGGCACAAATTCTCGGCGGCGGCATCTCGTTTCCCGGCATTGTGGATGAAGCGGCAGGGCAGATTTCACGCTCCCATGTCCTTTCTCTGCAAAATGTCAGTCTGGATTGGTTTAAAAAATATATTCCGTTTCCTGTTGTCGTGGCAAATGACGCCAATTGTGCGGCATTTGCAGAACAGTCTCCGACACGCTGCGACTATGTCTATCTCTCCCTCAATGAATCGGTCGGCGGTGCCATTGTGAAAAATGGTCAGTTGTATCTCGGTGATACCTGTCAAGCGGGGGAAATCGGGCATATGCTGCTCATTCCGGGCGGAAAGCAGTGTTACTGCGGGAAATATGGCTGTGCCGATGCATATGTATCGCCCAATGCGCTGACCACATGGGGACAGACTGTCGGTGATTTCTTCGTGGAGCTGCAAAGCGGTTCCCAACGAGCGCAGACAGCTTGGAACGAATATCTCGATCATCTCGCCGTGCTCATCACCAATCTGCATATGCTGTTCAATGCACATATCATCCTTGGCGGTGCGGTGGGAGGTTATATGGAGCCGTATCTGCCGCAGCTTCTGAAGATTGCGGAAAACTATGACCATTTTGTACGGGAAATAGACTATATTGATGTGTGCCGCGTGAAAACCTGTGCTTGTGCGGCAGGCGCCGCAAAGCTCGCTTTGCAGAAATATTATATGCGATTGTTTGCATGATATTTTTGCGGCACATCATCGGATTTTGACGATATCATCTATGATCCGGACGGATTTCATGCGCGTCCGGCAGGCAGCCTCATAAAAGAAGCGCCGAAAACTTATGATAGGCTTCTCTATTTTTCTAACTTTATTTATTCCCAGCCGCTGTGGGCGGACGGCTCGCAGCGGCAACGCAGGCAACGCGGATATACAGGCAAACAAAATTAACAATATTACTGGAACACGAACAAATCAACAATTGTATATCATGCGTGAAAACACCGCCGCAGAGATTTCTCTGCGGCGGTGTTGTTGTTTCTGCATTTTATCGGCGCAGTGGAATGCCGCTTGTGCAGCAAGCAAAGACTTGCTATAATACACAGAAAGCAAGGAGGGCAGTGCCATGGCAATTTTTCAGCCGCAGCCGCAATTTCATGACAACATCCTGCAGTCTGTTCCGCAGCTCATTGATGCCGAGATGCAGGACATGGAGCACACGCGGTTAACCCGTGCGCATGAAGGGCTTGAAACCCAACCATATTTTGCCGGAAGGCTTTGGCATGTACGCGAGATAACAAAACGACAAAAGGAACCATTGCTGCCAATGGTTCCTTTTGCTTGGTAAAGAATAGTTAGAAAACGGATGCCTTAACCGGCAAGTCCGATTGGAGAAAACAGAGTGTACAGCGCCAGCATGAGCACAATGCAGATGATGGCTGCCTTCTTGCCGTGCTTCCACGGTGCCATGTCTACAACCTGCGCATCCTTCATGACATACGGCTGCGCCGTTGGGCGAACCTTGCCCATAATCAGCTGGAATGCGATCTGGAACACGAACAGGAAGAACAGAACATACAGGTAATGACAATGAATCGGGAACAGCGGGGTCTTGGTCAGCGAGTACAAAACGACGTGCAGAACCAGACCAGCCTTCGGTGCGATCGGCGGGGTGTACTTGGTGAACATGCCGATGATCACGGTCGCCAGAATCGGCACGTTGAAGAAGCCGAAGCAGGACTGCAGGAAGTCATACAGACCGGACGGAGCCAAGCTGACAACCGGCGCGATGCAAATGGAAATGATTGCGAGCACGATGCCGAAGCGCTTGCCGATGCGAACCAGATATGCGTCCGAAGCGTTCGGGTTGAACAGCGGGCGATGCAGATCCAGCGTGTACAGGGTGATGCAGGAGTTGAGCGCGGAGTTGAACGACGAGAGAATCGCGCCGAACAGAACGGCTGCGAAGAAGCCGAGCAGCGGCTTTGGCATCATGGTGATAATCAGTGTCGGGTACGCGAGGTCGGAGGTCTTTTCCAGAGCGGCAACCTGATCGCCGGACAGCAGACCGTTGTGCGCCATGTAAAATACCAGCAGACCGCAGATAGCGATAAACAGCGGGGTGATAATCTTGAGTGCAGCGGCGTAAATTGCGCCCTTCTGTGCCTCAGCGAGGTTCTTTGCACCCAGTGCGCGCTGAATAATTGTCTGATTGGTAGCCCAGTAGAACAAGTTGTTGACAACCATGCCTGTGAACAGCACCGGCCACGGAATCATCGGAGCCTGTGCGTTTGCGGGGTTGATTGCGTTGAACTTTTCCGCCGGAATTAAGTTGATAAAGTTGTGGATGCCGTCGACAAAGCTGCCGTGACCGAATGCACACACCGTGATGACCGGCAGCGCGATGCCGCCGATAATCAGACCGATGCCGTTGACGGTATCGGATACGGCAACCGCCTTCAGGCCGCCGAAGATGGCGTAAATCGCACCGACAATACCGATGGCAGTCGCCGTGATGGTAACGCCCTGCAGTTCAGAGACCTGCAGCAGACCGCTGATGTTGAAAATCTGGTTGAACACCAGAGCGCCGGAGTACAAAACCGTCGGCAGGTAGGTGAGCAGGTAGCCGAGCAGCAGCAGCAGTGTGATGAGCTTGCGCAGACCGGAATCATAGCGCTGTTCCAAAAATTCCGGAATCGTGGTCAGACCCATCTTTAGATAGCGCGGAACGAACACAAACGCCAGAAGAATCAGCGCGATACAGGACGTGGACTCCCAAGCCATCGGGCCCATGTTGGTCGCATAGGTCTGGCCTGCCTGTCCGACGAGCTGTTCGGTTGATAGATTGGTCAGCATCAGGGAACCGGCAATGACCGGACCCGTCAGGCTTCGGCCGGCGAGAAAATATCCGTCTTGGGTGTCCAAGTTTTCTTCGCGCGTCTTAAATGCTGCGATAACAGCAACCAAAGCCGTAAAGAGTAAAAACGTAATGACGATAAACATATTGGATCTCTCTCCTTATTTTGCAGAATTTGTTTTTATTTAGAACAAATTTGCGAATCCATTTTGCAAGATTTGTTTTTATTTGAAACAAATTTGCGAATCCTTTTTGCTTCTATCCTGCCTCCCGCACCCCCTGTTCCCATGCAGGGGGGTGCGGGAGGCTATGTTCACAGCAGCATCAATCGTCGCTGCTGACGGACAGCATCTCTCCGGATTCAAAAGATTCCTTGCAGGCATATGCTGCGCGCGATACGGCAGTGCCGTCGTATACAGTGACCTCCGGCTTGCGGCCGTCACGGATGCAAGCGACAAATTCCGCAATTTCGTTGATGTATGCCTGATGCCAGCGGCTCAGGAAGTCTGGGTAGTATTCCGAACGCGCACCGGCGCCGTCAATGATCTGGAGCAGGTTTCTGCTGCCGACGTTTGCAATGCGCAGCGTGCCCTTTGTGCCGATGATTTCGGTCTCTACGTTGCAGCCCGCGCCGTGCGTGCGGTTGGTGAACATGAAGCCCATCGCGCCGTTGTCACACTGTACGGTAGCGGCGGCGTTGTCGGCGTCGTTGAGTTCCCGATACAGGTCAAATTCAAAGACACCGCCGAGACCCCAAACCTTCTTGACCTCGGAGCCGGTGAACCAGCGAATCAGGTCGAGATCGTGGACACACATGTCGAGGAACTGGCCGCCGGAATGCGGGGCAAACTTGAGCGTACCCTCGATGGTGGTGCGCGGGTCCTGCGTGTAGGAGCGAACCAGAACAACCTTGCCGATTTCGCCCGCTGCAATGCGGCGCTTTGCCTCTGCATACGATTCATCGAAGCGGCGCATGAAGCCGAGCATGAACACGCGGTCCGGATGCGCCTCTACTGCCTTCTCTGCAACCTTGCACTTGGCAATGGTGGTGTCCAGCGGCTTGTCGCAGAATACGTGCTTGCCGGCATCCAGTGCAATCTTGATCTGGTCTGCGTGGAACATGGACGGGGAGACGATGACAATGGCATCCAGCTCCGGATTTGCGCACATTTCCTCAAAATTGGTGTAGGTGTACGCGACGTCAAATTCTGCGGCTACGTCCTTTACGCGCTGTGCGTCAATGTCGCAGATTGCGGTCAGCTGTGCGCCGGGAATGCTGGTGGCAATGTTTTTTGCGTGCTCATAGCCCAGACGGCCCAGACCGACGGAACCAATTTTAACAACCTTTTTCATGTGAATTTTCCTCCTGTTTATTGATACATCTCTGGCTTCTCCGGAAGAACAATGTCCTCCGGCTTTCCGGTTTGTCTCGAACGAATCAGTGCGTCGCCGGTCACACAGGCAACGTATCCGTCCCAAGCGGACGGACCGGTCGGTGCGCCGTTCAGCAGGCTCTTTGCCCATTCCTGGAACTCGATGTCATAGGCTTCGATGAAGCGATCCTTCCAGTCCGTCATGAGCGGCGTGTGAATGGCAGCGGCTGCCCGCTTGGTCACGCTGGTCGGGTCGGGCAGGGAGACGATGCCGTCCTCGCCGACAACATGGCACTGGATGTCATAGGCATACGCGCCGTCGGTCTGCACTTCGACGTCGATGCGCTGACCCGAACGGGTGGTGAGCATCATAATCTGCGGGTTGAGCCATTCGCCGCTTGTCCGGCTGCTCTGGCGCACGCCCAGAACTTGTGCGGTCGCGTACTCGTCATCCAGAAGCCAGCGGCAAATGTCGATTTCGTGGATGGCAACGCGGGTGACCGCATAATCGGTCTCAAAGCCCGGCGCCTGCGACATGTTGCGGTGCGCGGCGTGAATCATGAGCGGCGCGCCGATTTCATTGCTGCTGATGGCGTGCTTCATCGCCATATAGCCTCTGTCGTAGCGGCGCATAAAGCCGACCTGCACCAGCTTCTTTCCGGCAGCCTGCTCGGCGGCGATGATTTGCTGGCATTCCTCTGCGGTCTGCGCCAACGGCTTTTCACAGAACACAAATTTCTTGTGGCGGATTGCCTCCAAAACGTAGGCGGCGTGAGACGGGTCTGCAGAGGTGACCACAACGGCATCGACATCCGGAGAGGCGATCAGATCTTCTCCGGTCTGAAATGCGGTGCAGTGAAACATCTCTGCGGCGCTCTGCGCTGCCGGCAGGAAATAATCCGCAACGCCTGTCACGATGGTTTCCGGAACGACATCGGTGAGCCGGCGCAAATGCTCTTTTCCAATTGCGCCGCAGCCGATGACGCCTACACGGAGCTGCTGTTTCATGAAAATCTTCCTTCCTTACTGGTTTGTTGTGGGTATATAATAACATTAAAATAATGTGAAATCAAGTCGAAAACGTAAGTGAGCAATAAAATGAAAAGAACCCGTCCAGCCGGTTTTCGTTTGCGATTTCCTGCGCAAGAACGAGGTATTTGCTCCAGACCACTGGTGAAAATAGTCAATCAAAGGCGCGCACAAGATAGTTTTTTCGGTATTGTGACGGAGGCATGCCGACATTCTTGGCAAATTGGAAGTTAAAATAGCTCTGTGTGTCGAATCCGACCGACTCCGCAATCTTGGCAATGGTGGTGTCGGTGGAAATGAGCAGCGTCTGCGCCTCGCCGAGCCTGCGCCGCAGCAGATACTTCATCGGCGCATAGCCCATGAGATCCTTGAACACGTGACACAGATAATAGTGGCTGACGTGCAGATGCTGGCCGATGTCGGTGAGCGTGATCGGCTCCGTGTAGTGGGCGTCCAGATACTGCTTGACGTCCAGCGCGAGCTCCAGACGCTTGCTCTTGCCAATTGGTTTTTGCGGCGCATCCGCGGCGAGCGTGAGCGCCTGCACGAGCAGTGCTTCCATCATATTGTGGCAAAAAACCGAGGCGTTCGGATAGTCGGAGGACAGCTGTTTGAACATCAATTCGAACAGAAAACGCACGGATTCGAAGTGTTCTCCGCAGGAAATGACACAATTCCTGTCATCTGCGAGCAGCGCATTGGGACGGAGACCGGGCATGTGCAGCCCGCTGAGCGTGATGCAGTACATGCCGATAGGGTTGTCCGCGCTGGAAATTTCATCGTGAATGACGCCGGAATTATAGATGAGCAAATCGCCGGCGGAGACCGGAACGTATCGGTCGTGAATAAAGAATTTACCAGAGCCGCTGTACATCAGCGCCAGCTCCACGGCATCGGCATGTGCATGGAGCATGCGTGGGTACATGCTGGTCTGCGGGCGAATGTTGCTGACATAGAGCAGCCGCGGCTGGTTGGTTCCGGTGAAAACCGGCTGATACTGCTGCTTCACAGCACACTGGACATGCAGAGGATCGAACTTGGACATACTAAACTCCTATTCCCGTGAATTTTATTATGTATACGGGTTATAATAATATTAAATTCATTTTATTTCAAGTGGGAAAAGTGCCGATTTTTTCCGATGCCGTGCGCGGTCATATCGAATTTTGAGAAAAAAACTGCAAAAACTGCCCGTGAATTATCGACTTTTCCGAAAAACACGGCTGCCAAATCGGTGCAATACGCACAAAAAAACTTGACAACAATACGGGAAATTAGTATTGTTAATGTAGGAAACAAAAAACGGAGGGTGAACACTATAAAAATAACATTAAAACAAATTGCAGCGCGCTGCGGTGTTTCTACCAATACCGTGTCGCTTGCCCTGCGCGGCATGTCCGGCATCAGTGAAAAGACCCGCAAGCGAATTGAGAGCGCCGCCTATGAGATGGGGTATTTTGAACAGAAAAACGCGGCGGCGGGGAAGCAGAATTTGGTTCTCATCGCTTCGCGCCGCCACCTGCAGGACAGCTACTTTTATATGCGGTTCTATCAAATGGTAGCGGGATGCGCATTGAAGCACGGATACAATCTGATTGTTTTGGACGAAAAGAGCATGCATCAGGACCCATATGCGTTTGCCGGTCAGATTGCGGACAATTCCGCGCGCGGCATCCTGCTGCTCGGCGATATGATGGAGGAATCCGTCAAAAAGGTGTGCATGTGCGGCCTTCCGGTCGTGTCCATCGGCACGCATTATCCGGGGTTGTCCATCGACACGGTCATGGAGGACAACGACGCGGTGAGCCGGCTTGCGATGCAGCATTTGGCTGCCGCAGGCTGCCGCAGCGTTTCCTTTGTCGGACAGCCGGATTACAGCACGGCATTTTCCCAGCGGTATTTTTCGTATCTGGCGGCGGCCAGTCAGCTGCCGGTTGAGACGCCGGATGATATGCTGATTGGCAGACCCGACCAAGAGATGAACGAGCTGATTGCCGAGCTGACACAGCGCATCGGCGCGCGGGAGACGCTGCCGGATGCTTTTTACTGCGCGAACGACTACATCGCCATCATGCTCATTCGCGCGCTGACCACACAGGGCATTTCGATTCCGGAACAGGTGTCCATCATCGGCGTGGACAACAATCCGGTCAGCGCGCTGGTCTCGCCGCAGCTGTGTTCGCTGGATATTCAGTGCGGGAAGCAGGCGCACTATGCGCTGCACCGCATGACCGAGCTGCTGCACGACAAGACGAGCGAGCCGGTTCGGCTGCTCATTCAGCCGCGCCTGATACCCGGCGCATCGGTTCAGCACGCATAACGAAAAAGCACCCGCAGGCTTGCGGGTGCTTTTTCATGGGTTTCGTTGTATGAATTATGTGCAATATCGAAAGGTCTTGTCGGTGACAATGCGGGCGAAGATGAGCCCGAGCGGCAGCGCCGCGATGATGAGCAGGGCGGAGGTCATCCAAACTGCCGCATCGCTCAGCGACATAATGCCGAGATTGTAAATGGCTTTGTACAGATACAGCCCCGGCACCATGATGACGATGGACGGCACGGTAATCGACACGCGCGGATAGCCCACATAAGCTTTGAGCAGCGAGGCGAGCAGTCCCGCGGTCAGCGCGCCGAGAAAGGCGGCGATGGCAGGCGGACACGTACTCAAATCCACCAGCTCCAGCCGCAGGGTGTTGGAAACGGCGCCGATGGCGGCAGCTGTCGCGGCGATTTTCACCGGACTGTTGAACATGACTGAGAAGCCGAACACGCCGCAAAAGCTAAACAGCAGACGCAGCACAAGATACTGCGTGGTGTTGAGATGCAGATTCATAAAATCAACCGGCGTCAGGTGCAGCAGCAGCGCCATCATCCAAGCGGCGAGCGTCGCGACCATGACGACAAGAACCGCATAGGCGAGTCGCTCCAAGCCCGAGCGCATGTCCAGCTTGGCGAGGTCAATGCCGCTCGTGATAAACGGAAAACCGGGAACGATAAACAGCATGGAACAGATATAACCGGCTTCGTGCTGAGAGGAAATGCCCAAAAACATCTCTGCCAGCCGCAGACAGCCGGCGTATATCAGGCACGCCGCCGCAACCGAGGTGACGATGCACAAAAACAGCGTGAAGTGATGCTTGGTCAGCTTGCAGCGAATCGTGTTGCCGACACCTGCGCCGAGAAAGGCAAAGCACATTTCCCACAAACCGCCGCCGAGCAAAAACGTAAATGCGCCGCACGCGAGCGCGGCGGCAAGGCCCAGCGCGAGCGGGGAGTACAGGCCGTGAATTTGTTCGATGTCATCCAGTCTGCTGTGCAGCTGTTCGCCGGTGAGCGACAGCCCTTTTTCGGGAAAATCCGCGACAAAACGTTCCAACCGGTTTAATTTCGACGTGTTGACGCCGGTGTTGGTCAGACACAGCGACTGGGAAAAGCTCTCCGTGCCGTCAAAGCAGGTGTATTCGACCGACATCAGCCCGATGTCCGCGGAGCACACCACACCCAAGCATTCGGAAATGGTATTCATAGAACTGCGCACGCGCCATGCGCCCGTGCCGCACGACAGCAGCATCAGCCCGATGCGTCCAATCACGGACGCCTTTTCACTCAGGGACGCCTGCGTGATGGGCAGTTGTTTTTGCTGAATGTAATCATGCCACGGAATCGCCATGTGATTGCGCTTGATGGTCTGTTCCGGCATAGAAAATCCCTTCTTTCTACTATCTTATTGTAGTACCGGAGAGAAAAAAGTCAAGCAAATACCCGTGCATTGGATATAGAAAGAATCAATATATGGCGTCTTTACATCATTCGCCAATCGGCGTATAATGGGGGCAGAAAAGAGGGATCGAATATGAGCAGTATTTTCCCGAGAGAACAGCGGGTAGAACAGTTATTTGACCGGATTTTACGCGATCCGCGCGCGTGCCGGCGGCTCAAGGAAACCTTTTATGAGAGCTGTCCGGAAACCGACTTGATGGACGCGGACAGCGTTGAGGCGACCGACGCCATCTTTGCCAACGCCTTGATTCGCGCCTATCAGAACCAAGACCTTTCTGCCTTTTTGATGGCAATTTGCGGCAACAGCATGTTTGACCTGCTGCGCAATTCGTTTTTGATTCCGCTGCGTTTTAACGACAAGGACGTGGAAAATCCGGTGATTCTGACCGATGAAACCGGCGCTTTGCGCGACAATCTGCCGGTTGCCGTGCCCGACAAAAAATACAAGATTTTTTGCGATTTATATCGAGAAAAACCGGAAATTCGAGATTTTCAAATGTGTCTCGCCTACGGCTTCCGCGAGCGGCATTTTTACAGCGAGGACTTGAAGGTACAGACCGACAAAATCGGCGAGCATCTGGGCGTGCTGCTGCTGTATCAGCTGCCAAAGGACATAGAAAACCACGCGGCAGACGCGGAAATTTATGCGACCGTCTGGAACTACATGATGCAGCTGGAGGAGACGCTGCCGCGCGCCTTCATGTATTATGGAAAGATGGAAAAAGACGGAAAAGAGCTGGAGAGCGACCGCATCGGCATTTTCCTGCCGTTCCACCACTTTGAGAGCCGCATGAAAAAGTACATGGAAATGGCAAACGGCATCGGGCTTGCCTGCCGCGGAAACATCGTGGACATGCTCCGAGACCGAGCATCCATCACGCCCGCAAAAAAATGATACATGACGGCATCTCCGCTCATTTTTCACCGGAATGTCACGTGGTATTGCTGTGAATACCATGAGAGAAACACCATCAATCTGTCGCTGTTTATCCAGCAGATGATTCAAAACAGCCGCCGAGATATTTCATCTCGGCGGCTGTTTGCCGTTTCTTTTACTGTCCAAACTGCTGTGCGATAACATCTCCAATCAGCTGCGCCAGCTGTGCATGCTCCGCCGCAGTCAGGTGAACGAAATCACAGCAGTGCTGCGCCGCGACCTGCGCCCCGTCCGCAAACAAACAATGGTACTGCTCCGCGAGCTGTCGGAACTGGTTGGAAACCTCCGGTATCATCTCTGCACTGTGTGCGTCAAACATGCCATAAAATGTGCCGCGCTCGATATCTCCCATGCGCGGCGGCGCAACCAGCAGAATTTGCGGTCGAACACCGGTGTCCGACCACGCATCCGTGTTTTGTACCAGCCGAATCATGCGTTCCATTGCCAGACGCATGGTCATCGGCGTGTGTCCAAACATGATTTTTGTGTCATTCGTGCCCAGCATGATAACCACCAAATCCAGCGGTTCATGGGTCTGCAGCAGCATGGGCAGCGTCTCCATGCCGTTTCGGCCTCTGTCTAATGGATCGTCGATGCAGATGGTGCGTCCCGGCAAGCCTTCCTCTATGATGTGATGCTGCGGAAAGCGGTTGGCGATGATGCCGGTAAACCGTTTTTCATATGCTAGTCTGACCTGCGGCTGATCTCCCTGAAATCCCCATGTGTTGGAATCTCCGTAAAATAAAATGTTCATACGCTGTCCCTCTCTTATCAAACTCTCTTTGCATCATAGCATGGTTGGCAGCGAGATACAAGACTTGCCGTGATGCAGAGCCGGCATCACATGAGGATTTTATCCTGTTTTCCCGCAGTGCACAGAAAAAACACCTTGACCTGCTGCATTTCCGGTGCTATACTACAAGTAGGCTAACGAAGCAAGTACGCTTAGTGGAAACACAAAGCAAAACCCCTAGCAGTTGCACCTGCTAGGGGTTTCTTCTGCTTTTACGGAGCAGTCAACCGAGGTCGGTTACCGAAATTTACTTCTTTCCGTCCAACCATTTGCATATGTAATGGCTGATTACACCTGCCACAACGGAAAGAATCCACGAAGCAAGTACTTCCATAGCGGAAACACCTCCTTCCTGTCACAGATTGCGCCAGATCGGAGCGGTAACGACAATATTATATCATGTATCCCAAAAATTTCAAGAAAAAACGCCTTGACCCGTTATGTTTCCGGTGCTATACTACAGATAGGCAAATGATAGAATTGTGTTATCCATGTCGAAGCACAAAACGAATCCCCTAGCAGTGGCAGCTGCTAGGGGTTTCTTCTGCTTTTACGGCGCATCAAACCGGGGCTGGTTACCGATGTCTGTTAATCCAACCATCCAGCCACTTGCATATGTAGTGGCAGACTACACCTGCCATGATGGATAGGATAAATGATAGAATTGTTTCCACATCGAAACACCTCCTCCCTGTCACAGATTGCGCCAGATCGGAGCGGTAACGACAGTATTATATCATGTATCCCAAAAATTTCAAGAAAGAACGCCTTGACACCTCCCGCTCGGCGTTGTATAATCCAAAATGAACGTTGTTCATTTTGAGGTGAGCTTATGAATACGATTGCGACATCAAAAGAAGAAATCCTACAGACCAGCCGGAAGCTGATTCAGCAGCAGGGATGGTCTGCGGTCAGCATTCGTTCCGTCGCGGCGGCTTGCGGCGTATCGGTGGGCTGCATCTACAATTACTTTGATTCCAAGGCGGCGCTGGTCGGCGCTACCGTAGAAAGTGTATGGTGCGAGATTTTTCGCCGGCCGACAGATGCCGCTGTCTTTCAGAATGTACAGGCGTGCGTGACATGGATGTATGCGCGCATGGCATACGGCTGTGAGCAGTATCCCGGATTTTTCACCCTGCATTCGCTCGGCTTTATGCAGGAAGAAAAGTCGGACGGCAGGCGGCGGATGCAGCAGACATGGCAGCATATTCTGACCGAGCTGTGCGGCGTTCTGCACCGCGACCGCAGCATTCGGCCGGATGCCTTTACCGAACAGTTCACTGCGGAAAAATTTGCCGATGTGCTGTTTTCGCTTATGCTGTCCGCCCTGATGCGGCAGGACTATGACGCATCTGCGGTGCTGGAAATTGTGCGCCGGACGCTGTATTGACGGTCCCACACCCGTGGGACTTTTCTATCCGGCAAAATGAACCATGTTCACTTAAAAAAGGAGATTGAGATACGATGACAAAACAAAGCGATACTCCCCGCGTTCCGGATTTGATGGAGGCGGTTTTTGACACCTGCTATTTGCTGTTTGACTTGATTGCAGGCATTTTATTTTTTGCCTTTTCTCATGGCAGTCCGCTGTTTCTCTTATACGGCGTTTTGACATGGACGCTGTGTTTCGGCGATGCCTTCCATCTGGTTCCCCGTGTGCTGCGCGCGGTCAAGGGAAGCAATGAGAAAATTGAAAGACAATTGGGCATCGGCTTACAGGTTTCCTCCATCACCATGACGATATTTTATATTCTTTTGCTGTATATCTGGAAACAGACATTTTATGAAATGACGGCGCCGGTGATGCTGGAAATCCTGATTTGGGTTTCCGCAGCTGTTCGCATTGTCGTCTGTATGCTGCCGCAGAACAATTGGTGCGGCGAGGAAGGCAATCGCAAGCTGTCTGTGATTCGAAACGCCGTCTTTGCCGTGACCGGCATTTGTGTGATTGTGCTGTATGTGATGTCCGGCAATACTTATGGATACCATATGACGCGCATGGCGGCGGCGATTGTTATTTCGTTCGGCTGCTATCTGCCAGTCACGCTGCTGAGCAAGAAAATGCCGAAAATCGGCATGCTGATGATTCCAAAGACCTGTGCGTATATCTGGATGATCGTCATGGGTTTGCAGCTGCTGTTCTGACAAAATATTCCTGTATGCAAAAACCCAGAGGTGTGAAGCAACACCTCTGGGTTTTTGTATCTTTGCAGGTCTTGATATCTGTGCGAAAATGCGTTTGGTTTTCCCGTGATCTGTACAGTATACTGATAAAAAGGAGGAAGGGCTTATGCTGCAACATTTTGTTCAAGCTCTTTATATTTGCAATTTGCATAAGCGTATGTTACTCTAAAAAAGAATGGTTTCGCATTCAAACAAAGATAAGGGGAAATGACATATGAATCAATGGTTGCGGCGCATCCGGTGGCGATGGCTCATTGGCATCCTCGCGGCGGCACTGGTGATTGTGCTGGGGTATATTCTGCACCTGGGACAGACGGACGGTGACGGGCATTTTCGCATTGGTGCAACGTATATGACGATGAACAATCCGTTTTACAGCGTCATTGACGAGGAACTGCGGCTGAAGATCGAGAGCCGCGGTGACATTCTGCTGACACGAGATCCGGCATTGGATCAGGAAAAGCAAAATCAGCAGGTACATGAGCTGTTACAAGAAGGAATTGATGTTTTGGTCATCAATCCGGTCGATTATCAGCAGGTACATACGGCACTGTCCGAAGCAAAAGAAGCCGGTGTGCCGGTCGTTGTTGTCGATTCACAGGTCAATGACACGGATTTGATCGCGTGCACCATCGCCTCGGACAATTACGGTGCAGGTGTGCTGTGTGCGCAGCATCTGATGCAGACACGCGATTCGGCGCACATCGTCCTGCTGGAGCATCCCACGGCACAGTCCGCGGTGGACAGAATCCGCGGATTCTGTGACACCATTGCCCATCATCCGGCATATCAAATCGTTGACCGCGCAAACAGTGAGGGACAGTTGGAAATTGCCATGCCGGAGCTGAGTGCGCTGCTGGATGCCGGAGAACCCATTGATACGGTCATGGCACTCAACGACCCCTCGGCAATGGGTGCCATGGCGGCATTGGAGGAGCATGGACTGTTGGAGCATACCTTGGTATACGGTGTGGACGGCGCACCGGAGGCAAAGAGCATGATTGCCGAAGGCTCTCTGACCGGAACCGTTGCGCAGTTCCCGATCAAGATTGGACAGACCACTGCACAGACCATTTATCAGATTTTGTCCGGAAAGTCGTATCCGTCAGAGATTACCATTCCGGTAGAATTTATTACATCGGAAAATCTCGACCAATTTGACATGGACGGTTGGCAGTAAGGGGGATTTATGCAAAACGATTACACATTATCTGCGATTCGGCACATGATGATTGTGCTGAATGTTGCGATTGTGGGCTTTTTGTCTGCGATCTTCTTTTTCACCCCGCAGACAGCGGTTCTCCATGCGGAGGCGATGCAGTTTTCCCAACAGCTGCGGTATGTGCCGGAACGGCCGGGAATGCAGGCATTTTCGCTGCTCGGTGTCGCCGCGCTGCTTGCGGTCAGTGCGCTGTACCATCTTCCGATGCAGAAGCAGCACCGGAAGATCTTTCGTATGTACTGGCTGGAACCGGTCATCTGTATGATCGTCATTGTCTCGCTGCATTTGGACTACAATGGACTGCTGTTTTTGGTCGTTGTTGATCTGGTGGATACCTTGCAGCATCGGAAACGTGCCATTTTTCTGAGCGTGATGGTGCTGCTGTATCTGCTGACCAGCTTAGACATCGTGCAGTCTGCACTGCGTATGCCTTCTGTCACAGATTATATGGCATATTATTCGCCGTATATCCAACAGGTCATGCAAAGTGCGCTGGGACTGTTCAATGCGTTTGTCATGATTTTGTTTATCACCTATGTGCTGCTGCTCGTCATCCGCCGCACCGATGAGAATACGAAAATTCGCCTGCTCAATCATCGGCTGGAACATGCCAACGACAAACTGTCGGTTTTGAATGAGCAGCTCAAGGCATATGCCTCGGAGAGCGAACGCATGGCGGAGACGCGGGAACGCAACCGCCTCGCGCGAGAAATTCATGACACGCTCGGTCATTCGCTGACCGGCATTATTGCAGGCACGGATGCCTGCATCACAATGATGGAATTGTCGCCGGAACTGGCAAAAAAGCAGTTGGAAGTCATTGCTTCCACGGCGCGAAACGGCATGAATGAAGTGCGCCGGTCGGTCAAGGCACTGCGCCCGGATGCACTGGAACGATTTGAGTTAGAGGAAGCCCTGAAAAATCTGTGCGCGGAGATACAAGCCGCCTCTCATGCGACGGTCGATCTGTGCATCCAGACGGAAAATCTGCGGCTGTCACCGGATGAGGAGGATGCCGTGTACCGCACGATTCAGGAGAGCCTGACCAATGCCATTCGGCACGGCAAAGCGACACAGGTATCTATTCGGATGTCGTGTGAACAGCGCAGGCTGCGAATCATCGTACAGGACAACGGCATCGGCTGTGAGAAGGTCACGCCGGGATTTGGTCTGCGGCATATGCGCGAGCGGCTGCATTTGCTCAACGGCACGTTGCAGACGGACGGAACAAAGGGCTTTAGACTAGAGGCGGTCATTCCGCTGAGATGGGGAGACGAAGTATGATAAAGGTTTTAATTGCAGACGATCAGGAATTGATTCGACAGAGCTTGAGCTATGTGCTGGATGCACAAAAGGACATTGAAATCGTGGGCACAGCCGTGGACGGCAAACAAGCGATCGAGTTGGTGCGCAAGCAGCATCCCGATGTCGTTCTCATGGATATTCGTATGCCGGAGGTGGACGGTGTGGAGTGCACCAAGCTGATTAAATCGGCATATCCGAACATGAAGATTATCATTCTCACGACATTTGATGATGATGAGTATGTGTTCAATGCGCTGCGGTACGGCGCATCCGGCTATCTGCTCAAGGGTGTATCTGTCGCAGAACTGGCGGAGGCAGTGCGTGAAGTGGTGCGCGGCGGCTCTATCATTATGCCCGGTGTCGCGTCCAAGGCACTGGAGATGTTTGCCCGCATGGCACATGGACAGACATGTATTTCCATTGATGACAAACAGACCGAAGAATTGCAGGACAATGAATGGAAAATTATTCGAGAGGTCGGCTGCGGTCTGTCCAACAAGGAGATCGCTGCTGCGCTGTGTCTGTCCGAAGGCACGGTACGCAATTATTTGAGCAGCATCCTGAGCAAGCTGGATCTGCGTGACCGCACACAGCTTGCTATTTGGGCAGTACAGAAGGGCATTTCACACATGGAATTTGGAGAAAACAAGTGAAAACATGGGTTTACCGATTACTGACCTGCGCTGTGATGACGGCAGTCGGTCTGGGCTTCGTTGTCTGTGCGGCATCGAGAGAAGTTGTTTTGACGGTCGGTTTTGTCTCTGACAGCTATTGGGATGCGCCGTTGGGAAACTGCTATGCGGTGTTGGACGCTGCCATTGACCGATTTGAGAACAAGCATCCCGGCGTGCGCGTTACCTATACCAGCGGCATTCTCAAAGAGGATTACTCGGAATGGCTGACCGGACAATATCTGCTCGGCAAGGAGCCGGATGTATTTATGGTGCTGCCGGAGGATTTTGACATGATGCAGGATTTCGGAGCACTGGAGCCGCTGGACACACGCATCGAGCGCGATTCGACCGTACAGGCGGAGGATTTTTACCGTGCGGCTTTGGACAGCGGCAAGATGGGAAACACCCAGTATGCCCTGCCCTATGAATGCGTGCCGACGCTGATGTTTGTCAACAAAACGCTGCTCGAAAAAAACGGCATCTCGGTGCCAAGCAACGACTGGACATGGGATGATTTTTACCGAATCTGCGAGCAGATTACGCGCGATACGGACGGCGATGGCAGCATGGACCAGTTCGGCAGCTATGGCTACACCTGGCAGAACGCGCTGCCATCTAACGGCGCTGCCTTGTTTTCCGACGATGGCAAGCAGTGCCTGATCGCCCAGCCGGAGGCAGTCGAGGCGATTGCCTTCAGTCAAAAATTGGAAAAGCTGTATGAGACCTGCGACATTACCGCACAGGATTTCGACACCGGTCATGTGGCATTTCGTCCGTTTCTGTTCTCGGACTATCGGACATATCAGCCGTATCCGTGGCGCATCAAGCGGTATTCCGGCTTTGAATGGGACTGCATTCAGATGCCTGCCGGCCCGATGGGCAGCAACGCCTCCGAGCTGAGCACGATGCTGGTGAGTATGGACAGCCGTTCCCTGCACAAGCAGCTGGCATGGGAGTTCATGAAGGAGCTGACATGCTCGGATGAGACGCAGGCGATGCTGTACACCGAGTCCAACAGTGTTTCCGCGCTGCGGCGCGTCACCCAGTCGGAAAAAACCAAGGAAGTACTGGCGCAGGACACACCGGGAGAGATTCATCTGGGTCTGGATCTGCTTTCCGACACCATGGAACATGCGGTTGCCGTGCCGCGCTTCCAAAACTATGACCAAGCACTGCTGCTGGCGCAGCAGCTCATCCCCGCAGCGATGCAGGATGAACACAATTTGGAGCTGCAGCTGCTGCGCGCCCAGCGCCAGCTGGACAAGCTGCTCAACAACTGAAAATTGTAAAATAATGGAAAAAATCTCGTTGTTTTTTTGGTGTATGCCAAAGACAGCGAGATTTTTTTATGCAATTTTCACAACAAGCATGACAAATGTCATGCGGAAAATGACACATATCATCTGACATTGGTGACAAAATACAGGTGATAAAATTTTACAAAATTGTTAAATTTAATGTAACAAATCGCAGGAAGGGAGAGAAACACATGCGATACTATCTTTTGGTCAGCCACGGTGTCTTTGCACCGGGACTGCACAGCGCAGTTTCCATGATGGCAGGTTCCGGACGGACGGACATCCGCTCCACAAGCCTAGAGGACGGCATGGATGTACCGACTTACCGCGCAGCGTTTGAGAAGCTGGTCGCTGACATCACAGCGGATGATGAGATCCTGCTGTTCGGCGACATCATCGGCGGCTCGCCGCTGACCAACGCGGTGGAGATCCTGACAGAAAAGGGTCTGCTGGAACACACCGTAGCCATTGGCGGCATGAATCTGCCGCTGGTTCTCACCGCAGTCTTTGCGGACGAGGACGAATCCTTGCAGGACGTTGCACGAGAGGCAATGGAAGAATCTGCACAACAGATTAGACAGTTTACCATGAGTAACGACGACGAAGACGACGATATTTAAGGAGAGAACGATATGTCTATTTCATTTATTCGCGTAGATGACCGCATGATCCACGGACAGACCTGCACCCGCTGGTCTCTGGAGTATCCGTGCGACGGACTGATTGCAGTCAACGACAACGCAGCAAACACGCCGGTGCTCAAGGCAGCATACAAGAATGCCAGCAGCAAAAAGACGTTTGTTTGGACGCTGGACGATTGGCGCAAGAAGTGCGGCAAGGTTCTGGCAAGCAAGGATCAGTACTTCCTGATCACCAAAGACCCGATCACCATGAAGAAGATCCTCGTAGATGATGGTTTCGATCCGGGCGAAGTCAAGACCGTTATCATCGGACCGTGCAACGACAGACCGAATGCCACCAAGCTGGGCAACAACCAGTCCATTACGCAGGAAGAAGCGGATGCTCTGGAAGCAATCATGCAGAAGGGCTATGACGTCGAGTTCGCTCTGGTCAAGGAAGCGGCAATCGGTAACTGGAAGAAATTCCGTGGTCAGTTTGGCTACTAAAAACGGATTTCAAAATAAAAAGAAAAAAGAAAGGTAAGGTGAAAGGATTATGACGATCCAACTATGGCAGGCGGCTTTGTTCGGCCTGTTTGCCTGCTTAGCATCTATGCCTGGTCTCGGCGGTACGGTTCTCGGTAACTACACGCTGGGCAGACCGCTGGTAGCAGGTCTGGTAGTCGGTCTGATTATGGGCGATGTACAGACAGGTATCTACTTAGGTGCAGCGATTCAGGTCGTTTACATTGCACTGGTTACACCGGGCGGCACCGTATCCGCTGATGTCCGTGCAATCTCTTACATCGGCATTCCACTGTCTATCGTGGCAGTACACAGCATGGGTCTGGACCCGTCCACCACGGCAGCACAGGCTATGGCAGTTACGCTGGGTTCCGCCGTTGGCACCCTCGGCACGGTTCTGTTCTACGGCACCGCTACCGTAAATCTGGTATGGCAGCACATTGGCTGGAAGGCCGTAGAGAAGGGCGAATTCAAGAAGCTCTATCTCGTTGACATGGGTCTCCCGTGGATCTCTCACATTATCTGCTCGTTCATCCCGACCTTCATCATCACCAAGGTTGGCGTTACCATGGTCGACCTCATGAAGGCATACATGCCGATGGACGGCATCGCAATGAAGACGCTGTTTACCGTAGGTTCTCTGCTTCCGGCAGTCGGTATTGCCATCCTGCTCAAGCAGGTAGCAACCAAGCCGGTGGATCTGCTGATATTCGCATTTGGCTTCACACTGGCTGCATGCATGGGTCTGAACTTGATCGCAGCTTCTGTTGTCGGCGGCTTCTTCGCAGTGATTAACTACCGCATCAAGCTGCTGTCCTTGCAGAAGGCAGCTCCGGCAGCAGCAGGCGCTGACGGATTTGACGATGACGATGAGGAGGAAATATAGGCTATGGCTGAAAAGAAACTTTCTAAAAAGGCGTTGTCCAAATCCTTCCGCAACTGGTATTATGGACATTTGACCTGTTTCTCGCAGGAGCACATGCAGACCTTTGGTTATCTGTGTGCCATGCTCCCGCTGATTGAAGAACTCTATGACACCAAGGAAGAACAGAAGGAAGCACTCCAGACGTATTCCGCATTCTTTAACACAGAGCCGCAGCTCGGCACAGTCGTTGTCGGTATGACAGCCGGTCTGGAAGAAGCACGAGCAAACGGCGAAGGCATCGACGGCGAGATGATTAACGGTATCCGTGCCGGCCTGATGGGTCCGGTTGCCGGTATCGGTGACAGCTTGGTTGTCGGTACCCTGATTCCGATTCTGCTGGGCATTGCTCTGGGTCTGTCCTCCGGCGGCTCTCCGCTCGGCGCAATTTTCTACATCATTGTTTACAACCTCGTCCTGACGCTGGGTATGCGTTTCCTGTATTACAAGGGCTATGAGCTGGGCGGCAAGGCGGTTGAAATGATCGTCGGAGAAAAATCCAATGCCATTCGTGAGTCCATCATCATGCTGGGCACCATCGTTATCGGCGCAGTAGCCGCAACGTGGATCTCCATTACAACACCGATGATGCTCCCCGGCGATATTTCCTTGCAGGAAGGCGTTCTCGACACCATCTTCCCGCATTTGCTCCCGTTTGCCGTAGTTATGTTCTGCTACTGGCTCATGAGCAAGAGAAAAATGTCTCCGATTGCCGTAATGCTGATCTTGGTTGTTGTTGCGTTTGTCGGTGTTTTGGTTGGATTCTTCGACCCGCAGCTGTCCTACTAAGTTCGCAGCGATCTCTTTCCTATTTTCTAACTCTCCAGAAGGAGCCGCTGGCTCACCCAGCGGCTCCTTCCAGCTAAAAAACACAGGTACCATCTTGAGAGGAGATTTTTGTCAACTACCCATCACCTAAAGGTAATGGGCTTGTAACTGCCCAGTCGTAGTAACGGCTTACGCCTCCGACCTTTTATCCCCAATAGGAATTGCTGCCTAAAGTGGCGTTACATCACAGGGTGGTTGACAGCACCCTTTACAGACAAGATATACTCATCTGTAACTGTATCAGGTACTAAACTTCCCATGCTATACAGTAGGAATTTTATTACGGATAAGATTTTACGCAATACGCGAGTTTTGTATTGCAACCTCATATCTTGTCAATGCACAAAAGAGTGTCTTTGATGAGCAGCACATCTAACGGTTTTCTCTTTAAAAACTGCTACGGTTATTGTAGCATATTGGGTAATAATTTACAAGGCTCCTCCCACCGCCTAAAGGCAGTGGGTTTCCGCCTATGACAAAGGAAGGGATTTATCTATGAAACAGAAACTCAGCAAAAAGCAGCTGCTGCGCGAGGCTCAGCAGCAGACGGATGCATTGAAGCAATTGAAACGCTGGATGCAGTGGGCAATGATCGTTTCCTCTTGTGCAGTGGCACTGGCATGGTGGGGTCTGATGGGCGAGGGCTTCCGATTTGCGTTCGGAATCGTCGGTGTCGTTGCGACCTTCGCAGGTATCATCTGCGCGGCACTCATCGGACTCGGTATTCGCAATGGACGCAGAAATGTCGAACACATTCTGCGCGCCGCAGGGGGACGGTAATCAGCCATGAACCATGCGGCAATTCAACTGCTCTGTTTGGACATTGACGGCACATTGCTGGATTCTCAGCATCAGCTGCCGGAACGCAACCGAACAGCCATTCAACAGGCAGCACAGGCACATGTCACGGTCTGTTTGACCTCTGCACGGCCGCCTGCCGCTGTCGTCCCGATCTTACGGGAACTCAACATCGAACACGATATGATCTGCTATAACGGCGGACTCATCTTACATAAAGAACAAACGCTCTCGGAGCAGCGCATTCCGGTTTCCGTCGGTGTGCGCATCGTCCAAGAGGCACAGCGATGCGGCATTTCTGTGAGTGTGTATCGCGGCTGGGACTGGCTCATCGAGAGAGAGGACCCATGGAGCGAACAGGAAAGTGCCATCACCGGCACGGTGCCGGTCTCGGTACCGCTCATCGAAACGATGCGCCAATGGCAGGAAGGTGCACACAAGCTGCTGTGCATGGGACCGGCGCAACAGATTGATGCCGTAACTGCCGTGCTGGCGGCGCAGCAGCTGCCGGTACAGCTGGTACGCTCCAAAGATACGTATTTAGAAATTCTTCCTCCGCTTGCGGAAAAGGGCGTTGCTCTGCAAGCGATGTGCCGGAAACTGGGCATTCCCGTCCGGCAGTCGATGGCGATGGGAGACCATGACAACGACTGCGGTATGCTGCGGGCAGCAGGCTTGGGCGTTGCGATGGGCAACGGCTCGGCAGCGGCAAAGGCAGCAGCAGATGTATGCACGAGCACCAACGATGATGCGGGTGTGGCGCGTGCAATTGATACATGGATTTTACACAAGGAGGGAGCACATGAACTATAGGCTACTGGCATTGGATCTGGACGGCACCCTGCTCAATTCCCGCAAGGAAATCACGCAGGCGACCAAAGATGCCATTGCCCGCATAAAACAGAACGGCGTCAAAGTTGTCTTATCGACCGGCCGCATTGTAGGAGAAGCGGTAGAATTCGCACGGGAGATAGACAGCGATGATTTCATGGTGACCGCAGGCGGCGCGGCGATTTCCTCGGTGCGCGGTGAACGCAATTTGTTTGAATGGGATATGCCCGCCGAGATCGGCGCCCGCGTGGTAGAGCAGATTCAGATCAGACCCATCCGCATGATGATCTATGTCGGGGATAAGGTATATATCAACCCGTATTCCGACCGCGATTTTGTTGTGAATTATCGCGTGGAGGGCTTTCACGCCAATAAAGTCGTCTTAGACGATGTGGCAGCGTACATTCGGGAGCACGGACTGCGTGTGACCAAGGCATATGCCATCGGCACGCAGGAGACACTTCACGAGGTACTCGAAGCGATTCGAGATTTACCGGGGATTACGATTACGAGCTCCGGCAATGACAACTTTGAGGTCATGCCGGAACATGTAGATAAAGGAACTGCATTGGTTCAGCTGGGACAAATGCTCGACATTCGTCCGGAAGAAATGTGTGCAATTGGTGACAGCGATAACGACGCACAAATGCTTCGGACGGTCGGTATGCCGGTCGCTATGGGCAATGCAGAGGAATCTGTCAAGCAATTGGCTCGTTACATCACCGCAGACTGCGATCACGACGGTGTAGCACAGGCAATTGATCATATTTTCAGATAAGAGAGAGGGAAAAAAATGAAACGAACAACAAAGCAATGTCTATCTTTGTCATTGTCTCTGCTCATGGCGGCAGGCGTGCTCCCGGCGAATGCGCTGGAGCTGCCGGACGTTACGTCGATTGTCAGCACAGTCAAGACTGCGCAAAACGACAACGAACAGGACAACACCCAGTCCTCTACGGACGTTGCGGCAACCGAGGAAAACTTTAACAGCTTGAGCGGCACCATGACCGCAAACAATGGCGAGCTGACCTTGAGCGACACAGGCGGACATCACCATTTATCCGATGAACAGCATCTGGCCGTCCGGTAAGACCGAAACGACCAAGCCGGTCACCGAGGTATTCACCGACGTTGATGCCGATCAGTGGTATGTACTATATGTACAGTATGTATATGACAACGATTTGATGGTTGGTCTGAGCGACACCCTGTTTGGGCCGAACATGCCGCTGAGCCGTGCAATGCTGGCACAGATTCTCTACAATCAGGCAGGTCAGCCTGCTGTCTCCGGCAAGGATGCCTTCACGGATGTCGCAAAGGACGCATGGTATTATGACGCGGTACAGTGGGCAAGCCAGCAGGGCATTGTCAGCGGCATCGGCCACGGAAAGTTCGATCCGGAAAGCAACATTACCCGTGAGCAGTTCGCCATGATTCTGTACAAGCATGCAGGAGCACCAAAGGTACGTGGTTCGCTGGCATTTTCTGACAAGAATCAGGTCTCTGGCTGGGCAGCTGACGCCGTTCTGTGGGCAAATCAGAACCACATCATCAATGGCAGAAAGAGCGGCAATACCAATCTGCTGTGTCCGAAGGATTCTGCGACCCGTGCAGAATGCGCAACGATGCTCAAGCAGTATTTTGAAAAGACAAAATAATCAGAATCTTTCGCCGATGATAGAGAAATAGGGAGGAATGACTGTATGTCGTATATGGATTTGCATTTACATTCTTCTGTGAGTTTGGACGGAGAGATCTCTCCGCGCGGACTGGCTGAGCTATGCCGCCAAGAGGGGATTCGCTTCGCTGCGCTGACCGATCACAATGCAGTATCCGGTATACAGAAATTCAGCTGGCGCGGTGCACAGCTCGGTGTCCGCGTGATTCCGGGCATTGAGATCGACTGTATGGCAGAAGGCCTCCATCTGCACATGCTCGGCTATGGCATCGACAGTGCCAATGACGAGTTAGTAAAGCTGGAACATACGGTAAAAGAAATGCAGCGTGCTGCATCTGTGGAACAAATGGATGCACTGGAAAATCTGGGCATTTTCTTAGACCGTAATGCTTTGATGGAACAGGCAAAGGATGGTGTGATCTCCGCTGAAGCTATGGCAAAACAAGCCCTTCAGCTGCCGCAAAACCACGATCATTCACTGCTGCTTCCGTTTCTGCCGGGCGGTATGCGCTGTGATCAGCCGCTAGTCAATTTCTATTGGGATCTATGTTCCCGCGGCAAAAAAGCCTATGTTCCGATTTCTTTTATCTCGGCAAAACAAGCGATTCAACTGATTCACAACGCCGGCGGTTTGGCTGTTCTGGCACATCCCGCAATGCAGCTGCAAACAACGGAAAATATGATCGAATATTTCCTTCCATTGGAACTCGATGGATTGGAAGTGTTTAGCAGCTATCACAATGCGATTGAAACGGCATTTTATCTGGAAGTGGCAAAAAAGCATCATTTGCTCATCACTGGTGGGAGTGATTTCCACGGCATGATAAAGCCCAACATTCGCATTGGCGGCGTAGATATGTTATATATGGAGGATATGCTGGCAGCGCAGTTGCTTGATGCACTGGGCATGACAGCATCCTCTTGAAAAAAGATAAACCAAAAGGAGCGTATCAAAATGAAAAGTTTTGCATACACAATCACTGACCCGCAGGGACTTCATGCACGTCCAGCAGGCGTGCTGGTCAAGCAGGCAAAGGCAGTCGTTCCGTGCACTGTCACGATTGAAAAGGACGGCAAGAAAGCGGATGCCCGCAAAATGTTTGCCCTGATGGGTCTCGGCATCAAGAGCGGAGACACAGTCACCGTCCATGTAGGAGGTGAAAACGAAGAGCAAGTAGCAGCTGATCTGGAAGCATTTATGCAGGAAAACCTGTAATCGTTTCCGTTCACACATATCACCATTTTTACTTCACACAATCTATTCTATTTATCTATTCCTTTTTTGCGGAGTATCCCATGCGGGACGCTCCGCAGCGAAATTCTCATTCTGACGGACAGTTGATATACACAACCAACGAAATCAACACTGGAACAATGTATCACAAAACATACCGTATCTCATGCTATTTGTCGGAATGATGATGCCGCCCCGCTGCAGGAAACCTGTTTGCAGCGGGGCGGTTTTTTTATCTGTCAACTTTTTGCAGGATTTCTTATACCCGTGTTCCTTAACTGAACAAAAACATTATTTTGTTCAGTTGGATTGTTTCGTCCTTCCACACGGTATCCCATGCTGACATCCATCGACGTCCCCAAAACAGAAAAATCCCGACTGTCAGCGTTTTGTTTGTTCCAGTTCGTGTATTTTGCCTCTGACAGCCGGGAAAGTATTTAATTGACAGACTGTGCAAACCGCAAAAATGCCTGTTTGCCGGTTTCCGTGCGTTTGAACACGCCTGCGTGCTCCAATACCTGAGAGAACACAATGCCAACTTCCTTTTGCAGGATGTCCATGGCGTTTTGTTCGGTAAAGGTATATCGCGTTTTCAGCTTGTTTGCCCAATCGGCATGCGGTGCCGTGCGTTCGTCCGCGGTCAAATCCGCACCGGAGACCAGTGCCTCCGCCACAGCGGCAAGCTCGGTTTTGAGCCGCGCCGGAAGAACCGCCAGACCCATGACTTCGATTAAGCCGATATTTTCTTTCTTGATGTGATGCAGCTCCGCGTGCGGATGATAGACGCCGAGCGGATGTTCCTTGGTCGTGATATTATTGCGCAAAACCAGATCCAGCTCGAATTTCCTGTTTCGCATGCGGGCAATCGGCGTGATGGTGTTGTGCGGCTCGCCGTCGGTCTCCGCAAGGATAAATGCGTCTTTGTCGGTATATCCGCGCCATGCGGCGAGAATCTTGGACGCCAGCTCGACAAGCTGCTTGTCATCCGCACTTCTCAGACGAATCACAGACATCGGCCACTTGACAATGCCCGCTTCTATGCCGTCAAACCCGTCAAATGTCAGCTCGGTTTCGATGGGTGCGCGCTCCATGGCGAATGTGTAATGTCCGCCTTGGAAATGGTCATGCGCCAAAATCGAGCCGCCGACAATCGGCAGATCCGCATTGGAGCCGACAAAATAGTGCGGGAACTGCTTGACAAAATCCAGCAATTTGCGGAACGTTGCCGGTTCAATTTTCATCGGCGTGTGCTGCGAATTGAATACAATGCAATGCTCATTGTAATATACATATGGCGAATACTGCATAAACCAGCGGCTGCCGTTGATTGTCACCGGAATCACGCGGTGATTTTGCCGCGCCGGATGATTCACACGACCGGCATAGCCCTCATTTTCCTTGCACAGCAGGCACTTGGGATACGAGGACTGCGGCATCAATTTGGCTGCCGCAATCGCCTTCGGGTCTTTTTCCGGTTTGGATAGATTGATGGTAAT